>JAOZNZ010000061.1 GCA_029933535.1 bacterium
GGATCACGGTTTACTTACACCAGACACCGAATACTATTAACGAATAACTATTAACGAATAACCATTAACTATTCTCAACTACTTTACTTTACGAAACTCAATGCATGAAATAGAATGAGCAGGTAAAATAACTTTTATTTTATTTTTTTTAATTGTTAATTTTTTGTCGGTAAAAAATCCTATTGCAGGCCCGCATGGATAATAGCCCTCCACAGTTTTACCCTGAAAAATATGATGAACAGCATTAGTGCTGATGTTTTTGAATCTTGATAAATCAATGGTTATTGGTATATCGCTTGTAAAATGCCGGTTGATAGCGTGAAAATAAATTGCGTTTTTATCGGCAGTGGTTAAAGCATCTACATAGGCAATTTTTTTTTGTGCATGCAGCCAATTCATTTTAAGCGGCTGTTTATATGTTGGAATATTTTTGCCGGTTGTTTTTAACATTTTGCTGCCGTGATATTTTGAATAAAACATTAACATTTGTCCGGCAGGCATAAAAAACGGTTCAAAAGATTCCGATTCACTGACGCGAATTGCTGTAAGAAACCAGTTTTTCCCCACAGTCATGGATTGACATGCAATTTTAACCGCATCACCTGATCTCATCATTGCGTGCATAAAACCGGCTGCACCGATTCCACCTGCAAGAGCTGATTCAAAAGGCGCTTCCTGCAATTCCCACCAGGAGTTCCAATTCCATTCAGTAACAGCCATAGGAACATTTAATTCTCTACCTTTATCAACAGTATCAGCAATCAAAACAGATTCACCATTTTTATTAAAAGAGTTAGGGATACCGACCCATGCATTCCAGATTTCTTCTTTAGTAAGTTTATTTGCAGGATATTTTTTCCCGTTTCTTTCAATGTTGTCGTTGCTCAAACCCCAGGGTAAATACATGTGATGCGCAAAATAAATTTTGTGTCCTTTAAGTGCACGATGAAGTTGTTTGGCGCAGCCAGGAGGAAAAGCGTCCATTATAAATTCAATATCCGGGTCAATTTTGTGCATTAGAGCAACATATTTTTTAATGCAATCGACATATTTTTTAAGAGAATCATAATAAAACCATGGTTCATTACCAATTTGAAAATATTTGAATTTAAAAGGTTCGACAAAACCATTTGCGGCGCGAACGGCAGGCCAGTCTAACATACCTTCCGGCAGTTTTGCATTTGTTGGCGCGTTACAATACGCAACAAGGCTTGCGGCATTCATAGCTGCTTCCTTCATCGGTATTACTGATTTTACAGCATCACGCAAGTTAACAGGAATAATAGCCTCGCATTTTAATTTCCGGCACAGATTATGAAATTCATCAAATCCAAAATTGTTTGATACTTCACCGCCCATGTGTCCAATAGATGTCGGTCGCGGAAGAAGTTTTCCGGCATCATTCGTGCGTGCGGGAACGTTATCAATCATATCTGTCCAGGAAATATAATCAACATCAGTACCGCCCGGAAATCGAAGAACGGAAATTTCCATTTGGCGCAATCTGTCAAGAACACCTTTTTGCAGCTTCCGTGTTCCGGGAACAAGTGCGGCTTCAACTCCGGTTTCACCGTGCCAGCTTGCGTGTTCCATAAAGCTTCCGAATAACCGATCGTCAATAGAATGAAGAATTTTTGGATAGACAGTATAATGCGGAGATTTCAATTTATTTTTTTTAGAACCCGCAACAGTTTTTGCAGCATTATTTTTCTTAGAACTATTATATTTTCGTTTTCTCGAAATAACTTTGTTGTAATTTTTTGTAGCCGAATCCAATGCTTCTTTAGGGGAACATTTTCCGCGAATTGCTTTTTCAATTGCAATATCAAACTCCGACCATAACTCGAATATTGAAGAGACAATTGGACTTGGCTTGCCGTAAGGAATTTGTTTAGCGAAAGCATACTGTGTGTGCATCGCGCGAAATCGGTCAGTGTCACGAAGACTTTTTCGAACAGGGATCTGCCCTGCTTCCGCCCAGTCCAAACTGTTATCGGAGAGGAATTTTACGAATCGCCATGCCGCGTCAAGTCTCCTGCCTTTCAATCCGGCTTTTAAGCACAAATTATGAGAACAAGCAAAGGCGGCAAGAACAGGTCCGATTTTTGGTACCGGTGCGGCTCCGAATTCCAAATCATTCTGACGCTGCAGATCAGCAACCATGTATACGCCGTCAATAACCATTCCGACTTTTCCCTGACGAAAACCGATCCAGGAGTCCATATTCTCCGGACGCGGGGCGAGTTTATGTTTAAGTACTAAATCAGCGCAAAATTGCAGAGCCTCAACATTTCGCGGATCATTCATTACGCACATTTCTCCGTCGTCCGCAATCATCTCGCCTTCCCATTGTTGTATCAAAACATACGTTAATATTCTGAAAAAAGTGAAAGAAAACCCCCATTGATCCACAACGCCATCGCCATCAAGATCTTTTTTCAGACGTGCAGCTGCTTCCATAAATTCTTTGCGATTTTCCGGTGGTTTTGCTTTACCGTTTTCATCAACGATTCCCGCCTCCCGAAAAAGTTTTTTGTTGTAGTATAATCCGATAGCATGAATTCCCAGAGGGACACCATAATGTTTTTGTTTGATTTTCACCACAGCCCAGACATTGCTGTCCAAATCATTCACATCAATCCCGTTTTTTCCGCTCATAAGATCATCAACAGGCCGAATAAAATTTGCATTGGCAAATCGCATCAAGCAGTCTGTAGGAACAATAAAAACATCCGGAGAGCGGCCGCCTATTCCAGCCACAAAAAGTTTGCTGTAATATGTCGCCCAATCTATCCGCTGCATTCGAACATCGATATCCGGATTTTCCCTGTTAAATTTTCTAACCATTTGCAGCATCGCTTTGCCGTCCGGTCCGGTAAACCCATTCCAGTATCGGATTTTGATTTTAGCGCTTATACCTTCCGTGCAAACGGAAAATCCGATAGCGGCGATATAGAAAAACAAGACAAATTTTTTAAAAAGATAATTCATTTTTTTCAAGAATGTTATTGCTCTGATTTTTCAGTCACTAATAAAATCGTACCAAAAAACAGATGGAACATTTTTTACCACGGGAAGATTATTTCTATTGAAAGAAATTACTGAAGCAAAAGAGTTTTGAAATAAAGGCGCAATTTTTTGTAATACTTTTGCAAATTTTTATGTATTTTCAAGTTGGTAACTTAATTATGCATAACTTTACCTGTCGTAGTATTGAATATTGATTACTGATAACCCACCACCCGGATCCGTGGCCCGATAACTTTTAACTAATAACGATTAACTATTAACTATCAACCTCCTTCGGCGGTGCTTCCCACACATCCGGTTCGTTACAGCCCTCCTTCCATACCTCTATCCGATAAGGTGTAATCCGAATTATTCCATATTCCGGGTCGTTCGGACCATCGAACACATTTCCCAGGTGCGGATCCCAGAAGAACTCACGCTCATCCTGGTCAGTAGTAAATATAGCACGGCCCTGGATTTGCAGGAACGTGTCAATGTTTCGCGGATCCGACACGCCGCAAGTCAGATGCACCTCGGGATTATTATGTATCTGCGAAACTTTTCTGGAGTTTACGCGCGTGGCAATTCGAATAGTCAGGTAGTCGTCTGCCCTGGGGATAACATAACGCACCCAGGGTTTACCGTCTTCGGAAATGGTTGCCAGGGTAGCGAGGTGTGCTCGTTGCGTGATAGTGAGAATCTGTTGTCGGATATCATCCATGAAAAATCTCCTTTAGTAAATATTATATAGTGCCTGACCGAGAACCTTCAATTCGCGTTTAATTATATTATAACAAATGTACTACAATTTATGTACTTTCACGTCAAGAAAAAATTCCCGAATCCGAGGAAAGAGGTTCGTGATCCGTGATCCGTAATCTGTGATCCGCTTTCCCACTTTCCTACTACTCACTATTAACTATTAACTATTAACTAATAACCCCGCCTATGGCTGGGCAAGCTGCTCGCATTTGGAAATGCGGCTTACACCACCTTCGTGCCGCGCAAGCGGCGCGAACTATACATTGACGCGCAAATCCCTGTTTGATATAATTTATAAAGTTATAGCACAACTGGAAAATCATGTACAAAATTATTACATTTCCTGTATCAAGATTTGAGTTGATCTTCACGTTCATCCTGTTCCTTTCAGCGTGTATGTCCACCGCACAGATTGACCATCGGATGGACCGCCGGATTCCCGTACCGTTACCTCATCACCCGGGAAATATTTTTCTCGCAGGCGAGAACGTGAATGTTCCGTTGACTGTTGAAAAAAACTGGACAGTGATTAATTATGACGGAAAGACTGTTGCACAAGGTAAGGTACAAAACGGCCGCGCTGAGTTGGGCAAACTTCCTACAGGTTACTATGAGTTGCATGTGGACGGAATACGTTACACCACGATAGGCGTTCTTGTGCCGCTAATTGAACCCACACCGCAATCTTCACCTATAAGTATTGACGTGGCAATGGCGTGGTTCTATAACAAAGCGGAGCAGCCGGAAGTGGCTAACCTGTGCACCCTGGCCGGAATCAACTGGGTACGCGACCGATTGTCATGGAATGAGATGGAGCCTGTTAAAGGCCGGTTTGTAAATTCGAGTAAGTATGACGATACAGCTAATTGCCAGTCAACTGCCCGGTTGAATGTACTTCAGGTTCATCATACTTCCCCGTCCTGGTCCAACCGTGATTCTAAACGTTTCCCGCCTGACCTGCGTGATGCTTTTGCTTTCCAGCGCCAAATGGCTCTCCGCTGGAAGGGTAAAGTCAGCGCGTTTGAGCCGTGGAACGAGGCTGATATCGAAGGATTTGGTGGTCATACCGGTGCTGAGATGGCTGCCTTGCAGAAAGCGTCTTATCTTGGTCTGAAAGCCGGTAATCCTGATGTTATTGCATGTATGAACGTGTTCGCGTTGCCACAATCGGATATCCTTGCGGATTTGAACGACAATCACGTGTACCCATATTTTGATACATTTAACTTCCATCATTATGCCGACACCGATGCCTATCCGGGAATTTATGAAAAGTTCCGTAATGTGGCAGCAGGTCGGCCTTTATGGGTGACCGAATGCAATGTGCCGGTGCACTGGTCGGGTGATGACCAAAAACAGGAACCCGGAAAGGCTGACTTACTGTTACAGGCTGAACGCGTGGCGAAAGTGTATGCAACATCCCTGGCTGAAGGTTCCGCGCAAGTATTCTATTTCATGCTGCCGCATTATGTTGAAGGCAAAACTCAATATGGAGTTTTGCACAAGGATCTTACGCCCCGTCCGGCATTTCTGGCTATTGCCGCGTGCGGGCGATTGCTGGCCGGTGCTGTGTTTCTCGGCAGATTGCCGGCATCATCGCTTAGAGTAACTCCTGCCGGCAAAGCTGCGAATGCATTTGTTTTCAGAGCCCGGCCTGATGGACAGGAACGGGACGTACTGGTGGCATGGACAGACGGTACCGGGACACACCTGAATATTTCATCCTCGCTGGCAGTTTACGATAATCTGGGCCGCAAAAAAAATACAGATACCGGAATTATTCTCACTCCATCGCCGATTTTTGCCGTTTTTCCAAAGGACACGTTTTCTGGAAAAATGCTGCAAATTCCTCAACCTGCACCAACGCCCGCAAAAGGCGAACCATCACATGTTGTGTTTCAGTCGTTATGGCCCAAAGAGAACGTTTCTCTAAGTCTCTCTGCCTACCGCATTTCATCGGAAAAACGAGTGTCCATTCCGATCTTTGTTTACAATTTTGGAACTAACACGGTGAAGGGCACATTGGGCGTTAAGGCACCAACAGGCTGGATCGTAAAACTACCGCCGAGAATTAAGGTAAAACCCGGTGAACGTAAGAAATTGATAATGAACGTTGATTGTCAGACAGGCTCAGATGCGCTGACTGAAACAGTTTGCATCAGTAGCGATTTTGGCGGAGGAATTTCCCCGGTACTGTCGCTGCGATTAATGCCGCATCCGAGTAAATTACGAGTACGCAGTTCGCAGCCATTGCCACAAGCCTCACAGGTAGTTCGCTGGAAGCCCCTGGTGTCACAAGGTGGAAAAATGAAACTTTCTGCAGCATCGAGCGGAGGTGTTCTGGTCGACGCAAAATTCGGAAAGGGTGAGAGATGGACCTATCCCATTTTCCAGCTTCGCGCTGAAGAACGGCCAAGCAAGGATATCGATGCTTTGCAATTCACACTGACCGCGCAGAAAGGCGACGGTATATTTCGCGCGATCTTTGATGAAGACAACGGAAGCAGCTATGTCGCGGATTTGATTGTGCAGCCCAAACCCGGTGGCAAGAGTATTGAGGCAATAGCTCTTTTGGATGGCTCTATTCATGGAGCGGTATGGTCAAAAATTGATCCGAACGGTAAACTTGATGCTGACAAGATCAAAGCAGTCAAAATTGGCTGCAACACGTCCTCCGGTCACGTTATATTTTGTATAGATAACTTGCGTTGGATAAAACTTGGTACGACAGACCGTAAAGCCGGAAACGAGTAATTATTTTATAATTTCAACTTGTGACAGGAGATTTTAAATATGAAATCATCAGGCAACTTTTTTCTTGATAAAGAGAAAATACGAACCATTGATACATTTCGTATTATTTATTTTATTACTTTTTTGCTTTCATTTGCGCTTACAGAAATAGGCAGACATTTATACCGGCCATATATTTATAATAATAAAATAAATGATTTTGGAATTGCTGACTCTATCGGAAATTCAGGAGGAATAATTGTTCAAATATTCTTTGGGCTTGCAATAATTAATTCGACAAAGAAAAAAGGAGTGCGGCTGATCGCTTTTTTTACTATTGGATACATTCTTTATGAAATAATTCAACCATTCCTCCCAAAAGGAGTTTTTGATTGGCAGGATATTTATGGAACGCTCATAGGAGGAAGTATTGGATTATTTCTGTTTCTATTGATACAAAAAGTGATTAAACAAAACAAAATTATACATAGATTTTAATATTGAGGCTAAAAATGTCTTAAAACACTAATTTTGATACTAAATACCCAGCTCTAAGAACTATTTTATACTATTTTAAGAACTTAACTATCCTTATATAAATAACTTAACACAAAATAATCGGGTACGACCCCATTAATATGAAAAATGTATCGGAAAAAATTGTCGGTTGTTTCGTTCAGGCATGCCATCGGGTCGCAAGTCATGGACTGATGCGGTGCAGCAGCGGTAATCTATCTCAGCGAATAGATGACGATAGATTTCTCGTCACGTCATCACGAAGCTGGATGGCGAAAATATCTCCGGACGATATATCCCTATGCCTTATTTCTGACGGTTCACTGCTTGAGGGCGGGAAGCCCACCGTAGAAATAGGTTTTCATGCAGGAATCCTAAAAGCGCGGTCTGACATGAATGTCGTAATGCATTTCCAGACACCATTCGCTACTACGCAAGCTTGTCAGAAGTCAGCCGATATAAACTATTTTGTGATTCCTGAAATCCCGTTCTATATTGGTCATGTTGCACGCATTCCCTATTTGCTTCCCGGATCGGAGGAACTTGCCCAAGCCGTAACGGTCGCGATGCGAGACCATGATATGGTTGTAATGGGTAATCACGGGCAAGTGACTGTTGCACGTGATGTGGATCATGCAATTCAAAACGCTGAATTTTTTGAACTTGCCAGTGAAATTATTCTCCGTTCCGGAAATAAAGTGATGCCGTTGCCGGAGAAAGAGGTAAACGCACTACTGGAATTACGGCAAGGAGCTAATTAATTAAAGGATTTTTCCAAGGAAATTTATTAGTGTTAATATGCAACTGTAAACAACAATAAAAAAAGGGGGAAATGATGAAAAAATATACTTATATAATATTTATTGTCACGTTTGTCTGCCTGATGATACCATCAGTTTGTAAAGCCGCTACTCAACAATGGAGCTATACTATCGGAACCACTGGTGTAGGAACTAACTACTGGGTTGACCAAATCGTTGCCGACGGAAAAGGCGGCTGTGTCGCTGTGTGGACGAGGACAGACATTACTATGCCGCATGATACAATGTATATTGCGCGATTTGATAAAAAAGGTAATAAATTATGGGAAAAATCTTACACGAGAAGAAATGTTAAAGTATCATACTGCAATAAAAAGAAAGTCGTCTTTAGCATGTCAACGATAGGTCCGGGTACCGATAAAACCATGATTATTGATAACAAAGGTGTTGAAGATACTGTTATAAAAACAACGATAATGATGAATGACAAAACCGGTTCGGCAGGGGATAAAAAAGGATTTTTTGCACAGAACGATCTTTATGCAAGCTATGGAGACATATCCATAATTCGTTATTCATACAAGTGACAGATATTATTCCGCTAACTAATAACCCCGCTTATGGCTGGGCACGCTATTAAACGATTACGAACTACCAACTCGGGTATCTCCTGCTCCGAACATTGACACACAGTTTTCCGTTTGCTATAATCAATTAAAAACTAACATTATACATTTATAAAAGGAACCCCTACTCATGACAAAAAAAACTAACAAACATGGCAATGAACAAACACGAAGAGAATTTATTAAAAAAATTGTCCGGGGAGCCGCATTTTGCGGGGCAGTATCCGTAACCGGATACGCGGGACTGAAGGATTTGCTTGAAACACGTAAAAACGGCAAGCGTCCGAACATTGTCTTTCTCATCGCCGATGACGAGCGATGGGATATGATGAGCTGCTCGGGTAATAAATATTTTAAAACACCGAACCGTGACCGGTTAGCTGCCGAGGGCATGCGCTTCGAAAACGCTTTTGTTACTTCAGCGGTTTGCTCGCCATCGCGCGGTTCATTTTTGACCGGCAAGCATGTTCACCAGTGTGGCACGCAACCGATCATTCACATGAACTACACGTTTCACCGCAGTGAGCGGCCTTTTCCGGCGCAGCTTCACGACGTTGGTTACCACACCGCTCATTTTGGGAAGTGGCATCTTGGAGAGGGCGATAAGAAAAAGCCGGGTTACGACCACTGGGTCGGTTACTACGCGCTGACATCATTTTTTGATCCGTTGCTGACAGTTAACGGCAAGCAGAAACGCTACAAAGGATTTTCGGATTTTGTAATTGCAGATATGGCATCCGACCATATCGGCAAGATTGCCAAAAAAGCCCAGCCGTTCTGTGTTTATGTAGCTTTTGGTGCACCTCACTACGATTTCAGTTACCCGGAGAAACTGGAACATGTTCTCGATGACGTGGAAATTGACTATCCGCCGTCAGTAGATGAGGATGTAACCAAATCAGGAAAACCGAAATGCATTCAGAACAGTCCATTGCGGTTTGATAACTTACATAAAAACGGTGCGCACGTTGATCCCAAGTCCAACACACTGGATAAAATGACCCGACGTTATATGCGCTCAAGCCTTTCTCTCGATGAATCGGTTGGTAAAATAATGAAGGCAATTGATGATGCCGGAGTTGCCGAAGATACAATCTTTGTTTACACCAGTGATCATGGTCACATGCTGGGCGAGCATGGTCTTGCGGCAAAGCATTTGGCGTACGAAGAAAGTGCGCGAATTCCTATGATCATCCGTTATCCTCGTATGGTTAAAGCGGGGAGTGTGCGCGATGATATAGTGGCTAATATCGATGTAGCACCGACTTTGCTCGATCTTGCCGGAGCGACAATCCCTAAGGATATTACCGGACACAGCATGCGACCGCTGCTTGAGGCGGGGAACAAGCCTGTAACTAATTGGGTAGAAGATTACGCGTTTCTCCATGAGACCTGCGTGGCAGTTCGTACAGACAAACATAAAATTATCCACTATCGCAATGTAAATGAGTGGGAACTTTATGACCTGGTAAACGATCCATATGAAATTACTAACCTTTATGGCAATCCGAAATACGCTAAGGTTCAGAAAGATATGGAGCGCCGTTTGAAAAAACATATTCGCGAAACAGATTTTCCTACTGCTTTGCAACATCATATTTCGGCACCATGGCTGCTCGGACCGTTCGCGACAAAGGACGCTGATGCAGTGACTGCTGCTGCTCTGGCGGCGCCTGTTGGCAGTAAAACTGTCCTTGCTAACGGGAAAAAATATCAATGGAAACAACCGCCTGATCCTAACCGGGGCATGATTCCGGAATTCAAAGGAGCACAATGGATGTGGCATCAATCTGCAAAAAAAATGCCTTCACTTGACCGCCCGGCCGGTCGTGTTTATTTCCGCCATAATTTCACAATTCCCAAAGGCGCGAAAATTACATCAGCCATCGTGCAAGCTGCAGCAGATAACAGTTATGAATTATATGTTAACGATAAGAAAGCCGGGCAGGGAGTTGCCTGGATTAATTACGGCACCCACGATATCTCCAAATTGCTTAAACCGGGTAAAAATGTCATTGCATTTATCGGCAGCAACGGCATCGATAAACCCAGCCCTGCCGGTTTGCTGGTCGGTATGCGCATCAAACTTTCCAACGGCAAAACGATAGGACTGTCCAGCGGTAAAGGATGGAGAACAACCGATAATGCTAAAATAGTCGGCTGGTCAAAAATCGGTTTTAATGATTCGTCCTGGGGAAAATCGGAAGATTTGGGTCCGCGAACAATGTCACCCTGGCGCACCGGTCAAACCAAGCCGGTTAATCCGGGCAATGTGTTGGGCGGCAAACCTGATGACATGTTTCTTACTGCATTTGATATTGAAGTACTCGGAAAGCGAGATCCGTTTGTACGATTGTGGTTTAACCCTGTGCAGCAAGCCGTCACCGGCTGGGTCAATGGGGAGAAACTCTATGTTCGCCACACAAACGGCAATCCCTGGGATCATTCGTTCAATCCGCCGCTCGTGCCCGGTCGCAACAGGCTTCTTTTTCAGGCTCGACTTGGTGATTATCCGACAGTAAGCATCCGTGTTCATGGACATGAAGGCAAGACAAGAATTATGGAATAGAGTCATATCAAGTTTGAGATGATGTAAAGGCAAACAATTAATACAAACAAATGTGGCCGTCCCGATTGATCGGGATGGATTCCACCGGCTCACTTTGTTCTCCGGCAGCTACATTCTTTTTGTTAACTTTACTGCGTTAACAGGACACTAAATATAAATTTTAATCAAAGGAAATTAAAAATGAATTATATATATTTTTTTATTTTAGGAAGTTTTT
>JAOZNZ010000534.1 GCA_029933535.1 bacterium
TTTCTTAAAATCTAAAGTCTTTCCAAAGGGCTTTAACACGGATACACGATATAAATCTTTAACCCTTTTTGCATGTTCTGGACTTAATGCTGCAAAATCTAATAAACCGGCTAAAACATCAAGCTGCTCAAGCTTTTTATAATTAAGACGATTTGCCGGTTTGCCGTTTGCGAGAATAGCCACATCGGAAAGTTTGCCCATGTAGCGTTCTAAAAGTCGTTGAAGTTTTGCGGAATTAAGCTGCTCAACTTGAGATTTTTGAATTTTATAATGCGATACAAAAGAACGTGGGTTCGTGTTCCAGTAATAACGGTTGTGGCCAATGTAAGGCAGCGGTGCGCCTTCATTTAAAATCACTAAATTCCATTGTTTCTTTTTTGACCACGGTCGGTCAATTTCTTTTTGCGGTAGTAAAGCATACGCTTCATCATCCAGAATTTTTTTATCGTCGGGAGTAAATTGATGTATTTTTTTTGGCAGAGGAATAATATGAGTTAATAATTTTTTTCCCGGGATTGATTCGACAAGAGTTTTACGTGCTTTTGGATTTGATGTAAGTTTTTTAAAGTCGCGAACATAATCTTTCGGAAATAATTTTCTGTCTAATGTGAAAAACTTTTCCGGGGTGAACATATCAATCGTACATAACATATCTCCGGTTGCTGCCGTTACCATTATCGGGGCGGTAATTCTGTTAACGTAAGAGATTGGGCTTAAAGTGTACCAGGTATCAGAAGACAGATCATTACCAAACATAGCTGTGGCAGCATTAGCTCCCGGAGCAATAAGAGCGAGAACAGGCAACGCTCGCGGTTTGTCCGGTGGCAGTAAACAACCGCTGGATTTCTGGTTGGCAAGAAGATAATTGCAGCCGTAATCCCAGTTCACGCATGGCAAATCTGAAACCAACGCAGCGATAGGAAAAAACTCAGAACCCATAGCGAAAGTCATATAACCTCCTCCACTAACTCCGCCGAAAATCATTTTTGTACGATCGACAAAAGGCAATCTTCTTGTCCATTGAATCATAGCAATATTAAAGTTATAACTATTTCCGAAAGGGAATTTGATAGGGATTTTATCAAAGCAGGGAGTAACAACGGCGAATCCTGCATCACAATATTTTTTAATTGTTTTTTGAGAAGAGTTGTAATGAACACCGCAATAAACGGGGATTTTATTTTTTGATTTCAGAAGTTCCGGTTTACAGTAAAAATTTGCTTGGCCATCAATTTTCTCGCCATTCATTCCAAGGCATGGAATTGTTACCGTAATTTGTTTAAGTCCGTTAATTATTTGTGTATTATCAACTTTCACCGCGCCATTAGAAAAAGATTCATTGGCAATGATTTGTGAATTATCTTTTTTAGCAATCACAGTTGAAATACTCATAATAATACCAATAGTTAGAAATGTAAAGATTTGTTTCATTTTTCTGTATTAGTTTGTGTTAATTCATGAACAAAATTAGAAATAGCCACTAAGGCACTAAGACACTAAGTTTTAAAATTTCTATATTTTATTAATTCGTGCTCATTCGTGCCTGAACGTGAGTACAGCGTCACGTCGATAGGATTTAATGAAAATCCCCCTAACCCACTCCCGAGGGAATACTCGGGATGTTCCACTTTATAAAAAGGGGGAATAAGAAACTCTAATAAACAATAAAAAGAAATACGCAAAATTGGTATATTGAGTTTTGGTTATTTTTTAGGTTAATTAGAAATTAGGTTAATTAGATCAATTTACTTACCCGCCAATTGATTTCATTTCGCAGGAAGTTTTACCTTTATCAAGTTGATGAGCGGATATTTTTTGTTCAGCGGCACTGTGGAACGTTTTTATTATTTCTTCTTCATTACCGTCACTCACAGCTTTATATAACGAAATTCTTTCCTCACCGTGAAGACAAGGGATTAATTCTCCGGTTGCTGTTAATCTCATTCTGTTACAGCTTGCGCAAAAAGGTTTACTTACCGGTGAAATGAAGCCGATTTTTTGTTTTGTATTATTTACAAGAAACCAGTCTGCAGAGCTGCTTTTCTCTCCACTTTCTATTTTTGTAAGCTTATATTTCTTTTGTAAATTAGTAATTATGGTTTCGTTAGAAAGTCCCCCTTTTTTAAAGGTCTCTGACCCGGCGGATGCTCGGGGGGTTGGGGGATTTTTATTTGGCATTAATTCTAGAAATCTTACTGTCAGATTGTTTTTTTCACCAAAAGCTATAAAATTTTCTATTTCATTATCGTTTATCCCGCGAAGAACCACCATATTAATTCTAATATCATCAAAATATTTTTTTGCGACGTGGATTCCTTTTAAAGCATTTCTAATATCGCCGCCATTGATTTTTTTGTAAACTTCGGGAATTAAGGAGTCAAGACTTATGTTTACACGATTAAGTCCGGCAGATTTTAATTCAGAAGCGAGTTCAGGCAGGCGATATCCGTTAGTAGTAATTGAAATATCATTAATACCTTTAATTTCAGAGATTTGATTAATAAGTTTCGAAAGATTTTCACGCAAAAGCGGTTCGCCACCGGTAATTCTTATTTTTGATATACCGATTTTAGAGGCTGCATTTACAATTCTAGTAATCTCATCAAAACTAAGCAAAGAATTTTTTTGTTTTTTTCCTGTTGCACAGTACGAGCATTGCAAATTGCAATCGGAAGTAACAGAAATCCGAAGATAAGTAATTCTGCGATTTTGTTTATCGTTTAAGAAAGGCACTGAAAGCATATTTTTAATTTTTTAAGAGTTTTTATTGCCCACGGACCACACGGAAAAACACGGAAAAAATCTATTTAAAAGAAAGGAAATAAAATTATTTTCGACGGTTAAAAGGCTAATAATATATTTTCTGTATAAATCTGTGTCCGGGCATACGCCGGATTCCCAATATTCCGTG
>JAOZNZ010000535.1 GCA_029933535.1 bacterium
TATGTCCTTTATGTCCTTTAAGTCCTTTTTGTCCTTTTAATTAAACCTTAAACCATTATGAAAAATTTTATTCTTTACTATCTTCTTCTTGCCATTTCGGCTCTTGCCTACGAAACGCCTAATCCTTATCCCCGCCAAATAATCGGTCGGGAACCTGTAGCAAACTGGACTTTTGACAAACCGTCCGACACAAACGGATGGCGGTCACGGGTAGACACTAAACTATCTTACACTAATGGAATTTTAAAAATAGATATATTGCGTGGTGACCCGGCTTTTTATCTTCCGGATAATTTGGGTGAAGGACCTTTTTTACTTGAAGCAAGAATAAAAAGTGAAGCATCGGGCGAAGGCCAGTTTTTTTGGACTACTACTGTT
This sequence comes from bacterium, assembly GCA_029933535.1. Lineage (GTDB taxonomy): Bacteria > Auribacterota > UBA3054 > UBA3054 > B51-G9 > B51-G9. Next base: position 379 of record JAOZNZ010000535.1, read on the forward strand.
TCTCAAAATGAAAATTCTGAAAAAAGCGAAACGGTTCCGATCTTTCATGATGGGAACTGGCATGATTACGCTGTTGTACTTCCGGTTAATGGAACGATGATGAAACTGCGTTTTGATCCTGCTTTCTGGAACGGAAAAATGGAAATTGATAACCTAAAACTTACCCGGCTCATCTATCATCCTGTAGAAATTCTTAAGGTTAAAACCGACAAAAATTTCGTTACAGCAATTGTAACAAATCATAGTGTAAGCCGCACTCTTGACCCGCGAATGCCGGGTTCCCAGTGCGGCAAAGCAGCAACCACAGGTTCAATCACCTTTTCTTTTGATAACAAAAAATATATTTTACCGAATGGAAAATCAATTATAATAAAAAAACGAATTGATAAATCCAAGCCTTTTGAAACGGTAGTTTTTAATCTTTCACTCCCGGAAAAGGTCGCCGGGGACGGCGACCCTCCAGTAAACAAAAAAAATGGAGGGACGTTGCCGCGACCGGCGAATGCTGGTTCCTCAACGTCCTTAAAAAGAGTCGTTAGAGTTTTTAATCCTAAAGCTAAAACTGAATGGTTAATTCTTAAAAACGGTGAGACTAAATTAGAAGTTGCTCCTGATGGAAGCGGAGCAAAAATTTATTACAAAGAAAATCTTGCGGGAATAATTTCCCCTTTGGCAAGTACCACACTTCGACTCTTGCCCCGCGAATGCCGGGGTGAAAAGGATACTGCACAAAATAATAATATAATTAAATTTTCAGGTAAAGGAATCGAATATTTAACTATAGAACTAAAGAACAATGAAATTCATTATAAGCTGGAGGGACGTTGTCCTCAACGTCCTAATTCATACGCGAAAAATAAGGTCGCCGGGGAACCCGGCATTCGCGAGTCGCGCGGCGACCCTCCAACAAACGAAGGGCCGGTTGTTCGTGCTTTCGGCGGTATGGAGCAGGGACTTCTTTCGGGAGTAGAATATCTCGGAAAAAACGAAAAATCTTCTACTAAACTTGATTTGGTAACTTCTGACTATCTTCGTTACGAGCCTGACAAAATGTGGATAACTATGCCCCTTATGGCGTTTGTAACTCCAAAAACTTCTCTCGCGTTAAACTGGGAAAATATGAATTTACAACCCACTTTTGCCGCACCGAATTTTTATGACGGGACTGATGACCATCGTATGAGTTTAATCGGGAAAAATATCGAAGCAACTATTTTTGTTTCCGACGGTTGGAACGATGGTAATAATTTGTCTGACATAATTGAATGGTATGTGAAAAAAGAAGGAATACCTAAACTGCCGCCCGAGCCAAGAACCGAAAAAGAACAATGGGAACTTTGCCTTAAAGCTATTAACGGCATACTTTTCAATTCTAACGGCTGGGGACATGTTGTAGATGAGCAACTTTTCCCGCGAAGTTATAATTCAGGAATGGCTTCTTTGATTTGGTTTATCTCAGGAAAACTGCCTGAACCGGCTGTTATGGAAAAAGTTTCTTTTGGCGGCGGAAGCCACCAATCTTTGTTTTTTACTGGTCGCGCGCAAGAATGGCTTGATTCTGTTAACAGAGGAATTAAACCCGTTTATGAAAAAATAGAATCCGATGGATCGGTTACTTTCAATGGCGTTTTAAGCACAGGTCATTTCGAAAATACAACAAGTGGACTTTGCGCTTTGCAAGCCTGCCGACTGCTTGATTTTGTAAAAGAAACCGGCGATGAAAGAGCACTTACTACCGGAGTAAAAATTCTTGAATATATGATGAGATTTCGAACTCCACGCGGCGCGCAGGTTTGGGAAATACCTATGCACACTCCCGACATTATGGCTTCTGCTTATCTTGTTTCCGCTTATGTTAAAGGTTACGTTTTGACAGGTGAAAAAAAATATCTTGAAGAGGCAAAAAAATGGGCGCTTACAGGTTTGCCATTCGTTTACTTCTGGAGAAATAAACCTATTATGAAATATTCGACTATTGCTGTTTATGGCGCAACATGGTGGGTTTGCCCAAACTGGATGGGGTTACCGGTTCAATGGTGCGGTCTGGTTTATGCCGACACGCTCCTTGATTTATCAGAATATGATAAAACTATTGACTGGAAAAAAATCGCTAAAGGAATCTTAATCGCCGGAGAACAAATGCAATATCCCAACGGCGAAAGAGCAGGCTGCTTCCCCGATTCGCTAACTCTTGAAACACAGGCACGAAACCGGGTAGATATCGGACCGAACAGTTTAATTAGCATACGACTCCGCTTGAGTGGGCGCGACCCCCGTCTCGAAATAGCGTTCAACGATTCGCACAGAGTAGTCGCGCCATTTCCTGTAAAAATAAAAAATAACAAAGCTTACATTAAAGGAATAAAAGGAATGGATTATCAAATCGTTGCAGATGGAAAAGTTATTGATATTAAATCCAAAGGCGATGATATTGTGGAACTGAAGTAAGCCGCGCTTCCAAGCGCGAGCCAAGGACAGGAGTAGTGAGTAGTGAGTAGTGAGTAGTGAGTAGTGAGTAGTGAGTAGTGAGTAG
>JAOZNZ010000536.1 GCA_029933535.1 bacterium
AAGGGGGAATTGCTTCAGCTAACTTTTAGGATTCAAACATGACACCCTTTTCGAGTAACCCCTACTTAGTCGTCCCTTAAAAACTATGTTTCAATAGTTGACTTTTTAAGGAACGACTACTTAACAAAAAAAAGTGTATAATATAGTAATAACACTATGAAAATACAAAATTTACTAATTCTTGTTTTGACACTGATTCCTGCAACCTATTCTTTTGCCGTTGTCTCTATTAATGAAATCGTTGCAGCATCCTCAGATAGAACATTAAATTATTCTAACGAAAACTTTCCGCAGTTGGGAGGAGGAACTCCATGGATGAATATCAACTTCGATGACTCATCGTGGAAAAACGGCGATGGGGGACTCGGATACGGAAACAGCGATGACGCAACCGATCTTCAATCTGAACTTCAGGGAATATCAGTGTCTCTTTACATTCGTCAGAAATTTATCATTTCCGCAGCTGATGCGGCAAAGACAAATGATTTACGATTGCATATTGATTATGATGATGGTTTCATCGTATTTGTTAACGGAAAAGAAATTGCAAGAAAAAATATGGGTCCAACAGGCTCTTTCGGTTTTCACGACCAACATGCTTATAATTCTCACATTCCCGGAACTCCGGAAAATATTTATTATTCTAAAGCATCGGATATTCTTGTTGAAGGAACAAATATTATTGCGATTCAAGTTCACAATCATGATATTAATGATGGCGGCATGTCAATTATCGCTGACCTTTTTATAAACAGTTCTCCGGAAATCCAAATTGTAAATCATTCTGATGTGTGGAATTATCTTGTTGGTCTCGCTGAACCGTCCGGTGGAATTTTTGATCCCCGGTTAACAAAACCAAATCCGTTACATATTTTATGGGGTGATTCTTCTTTTAACGATTCTTCCTGGAACATGGGACCCGGCGGACTCGGTTACGGTGATGATGATGATGCAACAATTATAAATATTCAAAACATTGCGCGTTCACTTTACATTCGACAGCCTTTTGTTTTAACTCCATTAATAACAAATTCTTTAATACTAACCGTTGATTACGATGACGCTTTTATCGCCTTTCTAAATGGCTATGAAATCGCACGCAGAAATATGGGCGCTGTCGGAGAATTTTTCGCTCACGATCGGTCATCAACAGATGATCATGAAGCCGGTTCTCCGGAAACTATCGTTCTTCCTGACGCAGCAAAATTTCTTGTTAGTGAAACAAATGTTCTTGCGATACAGATACAAAACTGGACAATTGGCAGCAGTGATATGACTATAAAAGCTGATTTATCAGTTGCTGGCGTTTCATCAAGTCAACTTGTTTATCACACAAATATCTGGCATTATATGATAGGTACAAATGAACCTGCTGCAATCCCGACTCCTCCGGAACAATTTAGTGATAATTTTATTGACTGGCTTGAACTTTATAATTCATCACCAACTTCCATAAATTTAAAAGGATGGTCGTTGACTGATGATGATTCCAAACCGGATAAATGGATTTTTCCTGAAATTTCTATCGGCGCGGGGGATTATCTGGTCATTTTATGCGATGATCAAAATATAACTTCTACTGTAAACGCGTATTTGCACACCAATTTCAAACTGGCAAAAAACGGAGAATATCTTGCGCTTTTTGATAATGGATATCCACGCAAGATTATCAGCGGATTTTTACCGAATTATCCTCAACAGTCTTTTTTTCATTCTTACGCCTGGAGCCGGCAAAGCAATTCTTATCTTTATTTTTCTACGCCAACGCCCGGTAAACAGAATTCGGGTGAAGTTTTCCATGGAATTGTTGACCCGCCGATAATTGATAAAAGTCCCGGTTTTTACGCGCCAAATGTTATTGTTTCTATTACTTCAAAAACGCAAAATGCTGAAATCAAATACACAATTGACGGGAGCGAACCCACGGAAATCAGCTCTTTATATTCAAGCTCCTTAACTTTTAATACCAATACCGTTTTACGTGCAAGAACATTCAAAACGGGCTGGATATCATCAAAAACAATCACGCGTACTTATTTGTTAAATCAGCCGAATGACATAAAAGATGTCCCAATTGTTTCTCTTGTTGCCGACCTTGGAAAATCAATGTATAAACCTAACGGCGTTACTTCTATCGTTGGAGGATATTGGGACAAATATGACCGTGACTGGTGGAAAGCTTACACACCGGACGATTACAATATACCTATGCAGAGAGGAAGACCTTTCGAGCGGCCGATATCAATTGAATTTTTTAGTAATAACACAAATATTTGGGCACAGGAAAATTGCGGAATTAGAATTGCCGGCAGTGATTTTACACGACCTCGATATGTCCTCCAGGATTTAACAGGAAAATGGGATCAGCGTCCTCAAATTGGAAAGCCGCAATTTAATGTTTATTTCCGTGGCGATTATGGTGAAAGCATTTTAGATTTCCCGCTTATTCCTGAATCAAAAGTAACTGAATTTAACAGCTTACGACTGCGCAGCGGTAGAAACGACTGGGATAATCCTTTTATTATTGATGAATTTGTTCGTAGAATTTCTATTAATATGGGACAAATGGGAAGCAAAGGTTTCCTGGCATGGCTTTTCATAAATGGTGAATTAAAAGGTTATTTTAACCCTGTCGAAAGACTTGATGAGCGATTCTTTCAGGAATGGTATGACAGCAATGAAAATTGGGATATTATTAATCATGACGGTCCCAGTGAAGGCGATGATATCGCATGGAATGAAATGCTGACATATTTCAGTTCTCATAATTTAGAAAATTTAGGTAATTATATTGAAGCCTCCAAAATGTTGGATATTGTTAATTATATCGATTATATCCTCGCGGAATCTTATGGCGGAAACTGGGATTGGCCTAATAATAACTGGTATGCCGCACGTGAGCGTTCCG
>JAOZNZ010000537.1 GCA_029933535.1 bacterium
TTTACGCATTTCATCGTTCAGACGGATATAAACTTCATGTAAAACCTTTTCTTGAGGATGTAGTACATGGCGTTTTTTCTGTACGAGCGCCTAAGCGACCTAATCCTATAGGATTTTCTGTTGTAAAACTTTTAAGAGTTGAGAAGGATATTTTACATATTGAAAATATTGATATTTTGAATGGAACACCTCTGCTTGACATCAAGCCTTATGTACCTGGATTCGATTGCTTTACCGAAGCGTCTTCCGGATGGGTTGGCAAGCATAAAAAGAGCATATCGAATAAGAAGTCAGATGGAAGGTTTAGTTAGCACTTCGTGCGTCATTTATTCTATCGCATGTCATTTACGCTTCGCGTGTTATTTAAAAAAATTATTTATATAAAACTATAAATTACTTGACAAGAGATATTATTTATGATATAATGTAAGCGGTTACATATTAATAATAACTTGTAATGTCCGGGAATACAAAATTGTAATTAATTACATACAAAGAAAAATATATGAAAAAGAATTGGATAAATGCAATCGCGGCAGCCGCAATAATTATCTCTGCATCAGCAGCGTTTGCAGAAACTAATTGTTATGTAACCATTGTTGGTACATCAAACGGTAGTAATATTTTTCAGGTTGCATATAGTTGTCCCGATGCCGAAGCTGTCCGTATTTCTGAACGTCCTAATCTTATTCAGCATGATTGGGTTAGATACGATGGTCCTGCGACACAACAATGGGTATGGCTTGGACCGTCAGGCACGGATTCATTATATATTTTCTTCAGGCAGACGAACAGTGAAATAATTCGCGCTTCAATTTCTGTTGAAGTGCCTGATAGTATGATGGATAAAATATTTAAAGGTACTTACGGTTATTTTCCAAATCCCGGAAGTGGTCACGATTATTTTCCATATTCATCTATTCCCGGCCATAATCTTAATTGTACAGTAACGGAAATAGGGTTGCGTGCGGTGAGTTTTATTTTTGCTTATGAGGAGCAGCGTTCATGGTCGCCCACGTGGGAAATCACGAGAGATAATTTACTGGGTACTTTAAATCGTCTTTACGATCTCACAAATTATAATGGTCATGCATACTATCAATTCTATGGAACTATTGCCGGGAATATCAGGAATGATGATATACCAAGTGTTGATAATGCTTTACTTGCAGCGAGTTTATTAACAATTAAAGGTTATTGTTCACAGCGTACATTTTTAGATGGAAGTTCGGAAATTACAAATATATGCGAGCAGATACTTAAGCCGATGGATTATTCATTGTGGTACACGTTTTCCAGCCATCGATTTGGGTGGACACCTGACACTCCAAGTTCGTGTGATTTTTATTCCAACGAAAACAGAATTATAAATTCTATAGCGCGAGTTTTGGCACTAGAATACGGAACATGGGAATTTTCTTCTGCTGAATTTTTGCAAAGCATGAACTCTTTAGTAAAGCCACCGGGAACTTACGACGGAATTACAGTCAATCCTGTTTCCTGGGATGGTTCGTTGTTCACTTATTTATTTCCTGCACAGTTTGTTCGCGAGATGGAAACAAGTTACGGAACAGATTCAATTGACAAGGCCATTGAAAGCCAAATCCGATATATGGAAAATAACAACCGGCACGCGTTTGGGATTTCAGATGCAATAACTCCATCCGAAGTCGGGGGCTATCAACAGGGGTGTCCTCCGAGAGCGTCAGGGAATCCCGACAATGATCCTGATTTAGGGCTTATAACCCCTGGTTCACTTATTATGTCGCTTGTATCATCTTATCGTGTTGAAACGGCAAACGCTTTATATTACATTTCAACTAATAAGTCGGATTCTTTTAGCACGAGCATTGGATTCCATAGTACAGTAAGTGTTACAAGCGATATTTCAAGTGAAGTATATAGTGCGCTTGATGATGGACATGCTATTCTTGCACTTGCAAATGTTTGTAATGAAACATCCTGGAACGCCTTTTATGCCAATCAATCTGTCGCCGAGATGCACAAAGAATTGTACGGGAATTATCCTGATGACATTGCTCCGCCGGTAGTTTGGGCTGAACCTTCCGGTGGAGAATATTTTGAAAGTATAACTGTTATTCTTAACGCAAACGATGCTCCTTCGGGTTCCGGCGTAGCAGACATTTGGTACACGACTGACGGCAGTGATCCTCTGATAAACAGCAACAGGCAGAAATATATTCCGCCACTTGAATTAGCAAATGACACAGTTTTATTTTTAACTGCAACAGACTTTGCGGGCAATGAAGCATTGCCTCAAAGGTTTACGTACACAATAGTGCCTGAGCCGGGGATTATGATTTTCGGGATTTTGTGTTTATTTATTAAATTCCGGCATGAGTAGACATACATTTTTGCCGTTCATTCAAAAGGCCTATCGACAAAATTTGCAGCACCCCTTCAGGGTGCATAAACGTTGGGAATTCGAAACCCCACGTTACAACGTTGGGCTATTCACGTTAAGCCTCTTTGAGGCTGAATATCCTTTTCGAGTGCCGTATAATTAGGGGGGGCGGTGGGAAATTTTATCTTTCGAGCAGCATCTAACTAGAAACCATTTAAAAACTAATATTTATGACAAAAGTAAAATCAACAATTAATTTTTTCACAAACCTTAAACGGGATTTCGTTTACGGAATTTCAGTTTTCTTAATCGCTGCCGGGGCGATATTTGTCTACACGTTTGGAACTATAGGTTATCATAAAAGTCTTTTCGGAATATTAATAATATGTTTTGTAGGAGTTGGGATAGCTGAATTATTAAAGTATGGTCTTACCAACAAACATCTTTCTCCATTAGAGATTTTTCAGGACATTATTTTTACAGGAATTTTAGCTGCGGCATCCAGTGCTCAACCGCTTCTTCACGCGGCATCTTCAT
>JAOZNZ010000538.1 GCA_029933535.1 bacterium
AGCCAACCAACGGCAAGTCCCCAGCGGCACCGAAACCAATAAGCTGGGTATCAACCGCACCGTCACCAAAGCTGTCGAGAACCGAATAATCGCAGTACCAAGCACCAGCTCTGAACACGATTACGTCATCCTGTGAAAATGCAGCCAACGCCGGCAAAGTAAGAGTTACCATCATCAACATTAATAAAATTTTCTTCATAATTTTTCTCCTTCATTTCTTTTGGGTTAATTTTGTTTTTTTAATCAGAATAGGCTCGCGCTTGGAACCAAGCATGCCCCAATACTTGCAGGGCGCAGCGCGGTTTTAAAGCGTAGCTTACTTTTTTTTATCGACCGTGGCAATATTATATCACAAAGAAAAGGCAGAATCTATAACTAATCACTCATTTTTAACACAATTCACTCACTCAATTAAGAAATACTTATCTTTAGAATCATATTTTATTTATTTTTGAATAGAGTAAAAGTAATAATAGAAGTATTTCAACAATAATTTTATCAAAACACAATATCGTCAATTGTTTGACAAAAAACGGCCGTTTTGATAATATTTAAACAGAATCATTAAGAAATATAAAGATTTTAAACAGAACCATTAACAGCAGAACCATTAAGAAATTAATAAAAATTGTATTAATAAATAAAAAATTCGTTGTTTTAAAAATGACACGCATCGTATTTTAAATGATTCTGCTGTTCAACGAAGTAACGCTGTACTCACGTTCATGGTTCTGTTTAAAGTGTTTTAATAAAAAAAATGTATTTGTATTAAATGGTTCTGCTGTTAATGGTTCTGTTTAAAAGAAATTTGTATTTGTATTTAATAATAATTCTGCAAAATTTATGAAAACTCTTCATTCTGTTTTTGAATTCAAACACGGTGATTTACAGCTTTTCGAAGATCATAATTTGAAGCTCGCAGCTATGCACACTCATTCATTTGATGAAATAGCTATTGTGCTTGGCGGGACTTCCCTTCACATGATCGGCAAAGAAGAATACCCGCTTATTCGCGGTGATGTTTTTGTTATTCACGGAGATCAGGCACACGGTAACAAAAAGATGTCCAACTTCCACATATTCAATATTATTTTTGAGCGGAAGTATTTTGAAAAGATAAGTAAAAAACTGGAAAACTTTCCTTATTTTAAAATGCTTTTTTACTATGAACCATGCTTTAGAAAAAATCAAAAATTCAAAGCCAGACTGCATCTTGATCCGCATCAATTGAACCATATTATGCATCTTCTTGAACTAATGAAAGAAGAAAGAAACGCGCTCAAGCCGGGACATAAAATAATTATAAGAAATCTGTTCGAAATGTTATTGATTGATCTGTGCCGTTGTTACTCTAATATTGATACCCCTCATTCCAAGCAGCTTTTTACTGTTGGTAAAACAATTGATTTCTTGGAAAAAAATTATTCAAACGAAATCTCTCTGTCTTTTCTCGCCAGACGCGTACAAATGCCTGAATCAACTTTTGCAAGAGTTTTCAAAAAAATGACCGGCTGTTCTCCAATCGATTATCTAATAAAACTCCGAATTGAAAAAGCAGTGGAAATGATGGACAAAGACTCAGGTTTGAGCGTTACAGATATTGCAATGTCAACAGGCTTTTGGAACAGCAGTTATTTTACAAGAAAATTCAAATTGATTATGGGGACAACTCCTATGGCATTTTTGAAAAAACAAAGAGAAAGCAAATAGAATTAACCTAATTGATCTAATTTCTAATTAACCTAAAAAATGAACAATGCACAAAATAAGAAATAACTAAAATTTGTCTTTTAGAATTGTTGGAGTTCACGCTTTAGCGTGTTTTGTGATTTGGATATTAAAAATTGGGATTTGATTAGGTCAATTAGATCAATTAGAAATTAGGTCAATTTGAATTATGAAAGCTCACAAATTAGATTATAATTTCCCCGACGGTAGATGCGAACTGCGAATGCAGTTCGAACAGGAAGGCCATGTACTTCACTGCCACGGTTTTGACGAGATTGTTTTTGTGTTAAAAGGTTCCGGAGTACATGTAGTCGACAATGACGAATACCCGTTAATTCGCGGAGATGTATTTGTTGTGCGTGACTCTCACGCTCACATGTTTAATCATCCTAAACACCTTACGCTTGCAAATATAATATATCAGTGGGATTTTTTTCACGAACTTGAAAAAGAATTTGCTAATAATGTAGGTTTTAAAGCTCTTTTTGAAACAGAACCGCGATATCGAAAAGAACACAAATTTAAAGCACGACTTCGCCTTACTCCTCAACAATTAAACACAATTTTACCATTAATCAAATTGATGGATGAAGAAACTCAGTCAAAAAGATATGATTATAAATTTGCTGTTGAACATATATTCAAACTCATTTTGATTCAAATTTGCCGATATTATACTGAAACTACGGCTCCACGATCAATAGGACTTGTAAAAATCAGTTCCGCGATAGATTATATGGAAAAAAATTATCCGGAAGATATTTCTGTAGATTCTCTTGCACTAAAGTCCGGAATGGCATCAAGTTCTTTTCGACGAATTTTTAAGCTGACAACAGGACTTACTCCCACCGATTTTCTTATTAATCTACGAATTGAAAAGGCATCGGAAATGATTGTACAAAAAAATGTTAAAATCATCGATGTGTCTTTAGCATCCGGCTTTTGGAACAGCAGTTATTTCACAAGGAAATTCAAAAAAATAATGGGAATGACACCTGTAGAGTATCGAAAAAAACATGCCGGTAATCGGTAATCCGAATTAAACAGAAAAATATTCAACAAGAAATGAGCAATCAAAAAAGTAAATACAAAGAAATATTCAACACGCGTGGCGTGTTGCTCTTAACTTTGACATTGAAAATTTCTTGTTGAACATTGAATATTAAATTCAGAG
>JAOZNZ010000539.1 GCA_029933535.1 bacterium
CGAAAGTTGATGATTTGAAATATCAGAAAACTAAAATCAATAAAAGCAAAGAGTTGCTTACAGTAAAACTGCGTTACAAAAAACCTGATGAAGATAAAAGCAAATTGATAAGTAGAATAGTTAAAAGTGACGATGTTAAAAATAAAATGTCAGAAAATTGTGCTTTCGCTAGCGCAGTAGCAGAATTCGGTATGCTGCTTCGTGATTCTGAATATAAAGGCAGTGCGTCATACAAAAGTATTCTCGATCGCGCGAGAAATTCAAAAGGAAAAGATTTCAACGGCTACCGCGCGGAATTTGTAAGGCTTGTTGAACGCGCGGAACTTGTGGCTCCTGATTTAGGAGCATCCTCAAAAATAATAATCAATGAAAAAATCACCGGACCTATTCTTCGTGGAGTTGTTTCTCTCGCAGGTCAAACATCCGGTATTTCCGCGCGCATTTGGGTGGAAGACACAAACAAAGAATCGCAAAAAATTATTCCTGGAACAACAACCAAAACCAAGAGTGACGGAAGCTTTTATATTGCGATAAACAGTTTACCGGAAAGTTTTATCGTCAAAGCGGAAGAATCCGGCTTTTTACCTGCAACTTCCTCAATTATATACAAAACCAACCTGCCAAACGATAAAATAGTTATTGATATTCCAACCGGTGGTGGGTTTATAATGGGAAGGCTCATGACAGATACCGGATTGATAATCACAAACGTTAAGGCAACTTATGCAGTTCATGGAAATAATAAACGATTAAAACCGGACGATGAAATTCCACTTTCTATTGAAAAAGACGGCACATATACAACGCCGAACTTGCCAATTGGTAATTGTGATATTAGATTTTCTGCACCTGGGTATCTTGAAACAGGCGTTGAAACTTATCTTAAGGATGGAGAAACAATTATTAAAGATGCGATATTTAAAAGTTATGTGGAAAAAACTTGTGTTGTAAGAGATTCAATAACTAAAGAACGAGTGAGTGATGTTGAAATCATTTGCATTTCACCTACAAATAAAGCATTGGGAACGTCCTTGGATGATTTCACCGATACTGATGGCAAATTCAGACTGTTTCTTGGAAATAAAACATTATATTTAGAATTCCGACATCCGGATTACGCAACTATAACAAAATATCTTCATAGCAGCGAAAGTCCTTTTGATGAAACAATCATAATTTCAAAAGGTGGAAATGTATTGATAAAAGCTGTTAACAACAATAATGAACCATTTCCGGATTGTAAAGTAAAACTCGTTGCCAATCATAAAGGGTATTGGCCGTATAGAACAGAATTTAATGACTCTTTTGTTGGCAAGACTGATAATATCGGGGAAACTTTATTTGAAAATGTCCCGTCACATCTGCCTTATATTTTTGCCGACGTTTTTGATTCAACCGGAAATATTAGTATGCGAAGCGGACGCTTTAAAATCGAGCCTGATATTACAACGACTGTAAGTCTCAGTAAAGTGGATGCAAAACTTATAGTTCGATTTTCCGAATCTGTCCTTGGAAAGTCTATTCGGGTTGATCTTTCTGCGCCAAATGGCTGGTGTCAATTTGACGATTTTCTTAAAACGACCAACGAATGGATTTTGCCCGGAGTTGTAAAAGGAAATTATAAAATCTATATCCGTGGGAGTGATATTAAAAATGTTGAAACAAATATTTTTGTTAATGGAAACGTTGACACAATTCTTGAAATAAATACTCAAAATACTAATGCAACAGGGAGTATAAAAGGAATTATTCATACATCTTCCGGTGCAAAACTTCCTGCTTGGGTTCATACGTGGAAACATGGCACTATGCCAAAAAGCAAACAAAAAATGTGGAGCGGATACAAATGCAACTCTCACGCATATCCAAATCTCGGAGATTTTGTTCTCGACAAACTTAATCCTGATGAAACTTATGATGTATCTGTTGTTATCGCCGGACTTACAAATGTTATTTATCGTTCGATTATTCCAAATGGCGTACCTCTTGATGTAGTTACACCGCCGGCATATCGCGTTACAGGAAGTCTTGTCAACGGCGATGGCAACCCGGTTTTCGGAACGATATGGATAAGCAGTTGGCTTTTCGGTCAAAATGGCACAAGCGATTTTGAACTGTTCCCGGTCTTTCCGGGAAATTATACAATAAAAATAAGAACGCAAAATTATCCACTTGTAAAACGTAATGTAACTGTCAGTTCAAGCGATGTTGACCTTGGAGAAATTGTTATTGCTGATGAAGGAATAACTATTAGCGGAAGACTCATAGATTCGAATGGTCAACCAATTATCGGCAAGAGAATTAGCATGTATGGCCCAACGGTTATGGAATTTAACGGTCCGACATATATTGATGGACATATTGCAAATTCTAATGATGAAGGTGCATTTGAAGTGAAAAATCTACCTTCGGAAAAAATTATATATTATTCTATTGATAATTTCTCACGAAAAATCGGGCCGTTTCCAACCGACACTGATATTGGAGACGTAATTATCAAACCTCCACCATTTTCAATTATTACAGTTTTAAAAGCCGATGGATCACCGGCATCAGGTTTGTATGTTAGTGGAGTAAAATTAGATAATAATGGTAGTTATAAAGGACCATTATATGAAAATTCTGATACTTTAATGATTTACAAAACTAAAGATGATCATGATGATTGCTATGAAGCAAAAATTTCCGTTACTGATGAACTTACCAATCGGGTAACAATAACATTACCGGAAAATTTTTAAAACAGCAACGAAGTAACGCTGTACTCACGTTCACCATTAACAGCAGAACCATTTTAAAAACAAAATAAATATACTTTATATTATCAATCAAAATAATTAAAGTCAAAATAATTGAACCACATAAGGAACATAAGGTCATAGAAGATAAAATGATTAAAT
>JAOZNZ010000540.1 GCA_029933535.1 bacterium
TCTTAAAAATGCAGGACAGGATTCTCCGATCCTTAAAATGCTTGAAAAAGAAGACTTCGCAACAGATAGAATCAGAGCTTTGCAACTCATTTATATGCGATTACAACCCGGTGAACCGGTTGTTTTGCAAAATGCTGAAAATTTACTGAAACGACTTTTCTTTGACAAAGCGACTTACGATCTTGGTAAAGTAGGCCGATTTAAATTTAACAAAAAATTAGGCTTTCCTACTAATGAAGAAAATCTTACTGTTACTACTCTTTCTGAAAAAGATATAGTTGCTGCCGTAAGTTATCTTCTCGACTTGCATTCAGGACATAAAACATCAACTTTAAGTGATGTGCCTATTGACCTTGATGATATTGATCATCTTGGAAACAGACGCGTGAGATCGGTTGGTGAATTAGCTATGAATCAGTGCCGCATTGCACTTCTTCGTCTTGATAAATATGTACGCGATCGTATGAGTCAGCAAAATCAGGCTATTGATATACCTATGCCTGAAAAACTGGTGAACCCAAGAATCTTAACAAATCTATTGAGAGATTTTTTCGGGAGTTCACAGTTGTCACAATTTATGGACCAGTTGAATCCTCTGGCAGAACTTACTCACAAACGCAGATTATCTGCTTTAGGTCCGGGAGGATTGAATCGTGATAGAGCAGGATTTAAAGTCAGGGATGTTCATAGTTCGCATTATGGCCGTATCTGTCCTATCGAAACTCCTGAAGGTGCAAATATTGGTCTTATATCCTCTATGAGTACTTATGCTGTTGTTAATGAACTCGGTTTTATCGAAACACCATACGTAAAAGTTGAAAATGGCAAAATAACTGATAAAGTTGACCGCATTACAGCTGACGCTGAAGAAAATTTTACTATTGCACAGGCTAACGCACCGCGTGACAGTAAAGGTAAATTGACAAAAAAAGAAGTCATGTGCAGAAAAGGTGGAAATTTTGTTTTAGCGCCTGTTGAAGATGTACAATACATTGATGTATCACCAAAACAGACCGTTTCTATTGCTGCCGGAATAATTCCTTTCCTGGAACATGATGATGCTAACCGTGCGCTTATGGGTTCAAATATGCAGCGCCAGGCTGTTCCGCTTATGGTAACTGAACAAGCTCTCGTAGGTACCGGTATGGAAGAAGTTGTTGCACGCGAAAGCGGAGCACTGCTTATTTCTGATGTTTCCGGTGAAGTTATTCAAGCTGACGCTAAACATGTACTTTTAAATACTGAAGAAGGCGAAAAGGATTTTCTTCTCAGAAAACATGAACGTTCAAATGCAGATACATCGATTAATCAACGTCCTTTAGTAAAAACCGGAGATAAAATTAAAGCCGGCGATGTATTAGCAGATGGCTCAGCAACTTCCGGCGCAGAACTTGCTCTTGGCAAAAATGTGCTTGTAGCTTTTATGCCATGGGAAGGATATAACTTTGAGGATGCTATTCTTGTTAGTGAACGTTTCCTAAAAGAAGATTATTTTACTTCCATTCATATAAATCATTTCGACGTTACTGTAAGTGAGACAAAACTGGGACGTGAAGAAACAACTCGTGATATACCTAACGAAAGTGAATCGGCTCTTTCTATGTTAGATGCTGAGGGAATTGTTCTTCCTGGAACTGAAGTTCATCCTGGTGATATACTTGTTGGAAAAATTACTCCTAAGAGCGAAGCAGAACTTACGCCGGAACAGCGGCTTTTAATGGCGATTTTCGGGGATAAGGCAACTGACATTAAAAATGCCAGTCTTAAAGCTTCTTCAGGAACTCACGGTATTGTAATGCACGTTGATGTATTTAGAAGACGTATCAGCGATACTACACGTGATAAATCAGAGGAAAAGAAAAAAGTCAAACTTGCTCATGAAGATTTTGTTAAAGCAGAACATGACTTGATCGATTGGCGTAAAAATAAATTGACTAAATTATTCGCCACTAAAATCAACGGCGATGTTATCGATGAAATGACAGGCGAAATACTCGCTTCAACAGGTGAAATTGTCAGCCCGCAGCTTGCATTAAGAATTGAACGTCAGAGGCTTCTTGGTCTGGATGTTAAAGATAATGGTTTTGCTGAAGAAATCAATAGAATTCATTATAAGTTTGAGTATGAACTCGAAACTATTAATACCGGTTATTACCGCGCTATTGAATATATCAGGCGCGGTGACGAATTGGAACATGGCGTCCTTAAGATTGTCAGAGTTTATATTGCAATTAAACAAAAATTGCAAGTAGGGGACAAAATGGCCGGACGTCACGGAAATAAAGGTGTCATTTCAAAAATTATGCCTCAGGAAGATATGCCGTATCTTGAAGACGGAACTCCTGTTGATATCGTTCTTAATCCGCTTGGTGTTCCTTCGCGTATGAATGTGGGTCAGATTCTTGAAACACACCTTGGCTGGGCATCTAAAGTTCTTGGTATGCAAGTTGCCACACCGGTTTTTGATGGTATTTCGGAAAAAGAGATAAATGCTCTGCTTAAAAAAGCAAAACTTCCGGAAAATGGAAAGGTTAAACTTATTGACGGCCGAACCGGTGAGTATTTTAAACAAACAGTTACTGTCGGCTATATCTATATGATGAAACTCGGACATCTTGTGGCAACAAAAATACATGCCCGTGCAACAGGACCTTATTCCCTCGTTACTCAGCAGCCACTTGGCGGTAAAGCTCAGTATGGTGGACAAAGATTAGGAGAAATGGAAGTATGGGCACTGGAAGCTTATGGAGCCGCTTATACTTTGCAGGAACTTCTTACTGTTAAATCAGATGATGTTGACGGAAGACTTGAAGTCTATAGTTCAATCGTTAACGGCGATTATTCATTGTCTGCAAGAACACCGGAATCATTTAACGTTCTTGTTAATGAATTGAAAT
>JAOZNZ010000541.1 GCA_029933535.1 bacterium
GGTGTTGATAAATATTGTAAAATTGAACTGACAAATGAATATTATACCGATGGTAAATTTGCTTTAAAACTATCTTTCAATACAAATTATCCAACTGTAGTACGAAACTTTTTTCTGCCTGTACTGTCAGCCGATAAAAAAAACGAGGAGTCATTGTTGTTTGATGCTTATAACAGATCAGGCAGCGACATAATACTTTTTTACAAGATATTCTTTGCATCAAACAAAATTACAGAAACCTCGACTAAGCTGATTAAATATAAAAACACGACAGTAGAAATACCTTATGCGCTTGTGAGGAATAATATTGACAGTATTTCCGGTTATCAATTTTATATCACTAATTCTACAAAAAATATTTCTATTTATTTCGATGATTTCAGAACTGAAAAATCTTCTTACTCACCATTCAAAAAAATAGCGTTTCTTGACTTGGCAGATGAACCTTTTCAAACCGGTAATTTCTTTTTCTCTCGCGGTATTTTGGGCCAGATTTTCAAAACCACAATCCCTTTGCCATTTGAAAAAATAAAAAGAGTAAAACTGTTCGCTGCGAAAGGTGAGACAATTAATTACGCTTTTTCTTTCAGAACACATAAAAAACAAGATCAAGTTTCTATAAAACTTTCCGACTTTATTTCAGAACAGACAAACATACTTTCATTGATTACTTCTGTCGGGAAAGTTAAACCTTTGGATAAAAGATTGTCTTATGATTCAAAATTTTACGTCGAGGACATGCCGATGTATATTAAAAACGGCAACTGTTTTACCAATCTTCACCCGCGAACATCACAAACATTTATGTTGACATTAAAAATTCCTGAAACGGCAACATCGGGAACCTATAACGCGAATATAATTTTTGAAACAATAACCGGTGCTGTTACAAATGAAAATTTTGTTCCGGTTTCGCTTTGCGTGTTTCCTTTTACTATAAATGAAAATACATTGAGTAATAACTTCATTTTGAATTACGACCAGGAAAACACAAAACCTGAAGTTAACCGTTATGCATCAGGTTTTTTTAAAGTAGCGGGTGGAAGTAATAATATTGTTAAATTTTTACCGCAGATTATTCTCGGAGATGCTTATGATGATTTCGACCGCAATGTTGGTGACAGGATAAGCATATTTTCCTCAAATGAAATGTCTGTTGCTCATTATGCATCGAATATTGGAAACAATGATTTTGTTTATTTTAATGTTCTGAAGAGTTGGCTTAGCAAAGCCAAAAAACAAAATTTTAAGTCGCCGGAAATAAAAAAATGTGAAGATGATATTAATTATCTGATTACTTCTCTAAAAACAACTCCGCCGCTTAACATTGCGTCAAAATGGACCGGAATGCTTACAAAAGAACAGGTGAATCTTATTGGCAAAACTTACGACACTAACGCAATCGCTTTTGTTACGGGTGAACAGGAATTACCAAACGGATGGACTGCTAAAGATTATAATCGCGCGCGCTCAATGCTTGCCCATGATATTATGAATTTGATGGAATTATGCGGTGTATATTCTAACAATGTTAATGTATCAACTTCATTACAGTCAAAAGTATCTTTTATTGAAAGTATTTCTATTCCTCTTTCCAGGGGGAAAGCTAAAAAGAAAAATAAGGATACTATTTACTCTGTGCGTGAATTACTTTCAATACCGGAAATTAATGGCGAAATTGACGAAAATGAATGGAGAAACTCTCTTAAAGTTAAACGCTTTTCAAAAATATCGGGGGGAAATGATTCCGATGCACAAACAGAAGCGCAACTCGGTTGGTATGAATCTAACTTTTATATCCAGGTGACTTGTTACAAAAATAATAAACTTAATATGAAAAGTGACTCAGTTGAGCTGTATATTAAGCCGGGAAATGAAAACAAAATATGGAATAAACTTTCCGTTAATTTTGCCGGAGAGGTAAAAGGCGTTAAAAGTGACGGTAAATTATGGAAGCAAAATATTAACGTTCAATCTTCACTTGCCCCGAGACTCGCGGAGCGACGTGCTCGCGGGAAAAATGACGATTGGTGGAGCGTTGAGTTTGCTATTCCACTGACGAATTGTTTAACTCACAGTTCTGATTTCGGGCTTAACATATGTCGTAAGAATATTGATAATATTTTTGCCTGGAAAACATTTTCAAAGAACAAATTAAAGTTTGCTCATATAAAACTTGATGGTGCAGATAAAATTGTTGAAATATTAATCCCTCCAATAAAAAAACAACCGCTTAAAATTATCTCTTCAGACGCTTTCGCTTTTGCAAAAGAAGATTTTATTACCGTGGAAACAGAATGGGATGGGGATAGAAAGCTGTTAAAGAAAAGTAAATTAAAATTTAAAATCATTGGAGATGATAAAAAAGAATACTCTATAATAGCGTCAAAACAAACTGTTCCGCGTCAGAAAACATATTTGAAATTGAATGATTTTAATCCCGGAATATATAAAATTAATGTTGATTTAATTGATATGGATGGTATAATAATCAGTTCCGCGAATACGAAAATTAAAATATTGCCATGCCATGGAAGATAATTTGCAGGCGCTCGGAGAAAATTCATCTCTTCGCGATGAATTTATAGTTCCGGTTTTTGTTTATTCCCCCTTTCCTAAAGGGGGGGGAGGGGGATTTTTTCTTCGCCAAGTTTTTTTAATCGTCCTGCAATTAAATCGTCCTGCCACTAATCGTTCTGTTATTGCTCGCAAATCATCCAGGTTATCTCCTCACGTGGCTTAACCATCGCTGCGGGATAATTTTTTTGTGCTTCAGCATTGCCATTAATTATTTTGTCAACAATTTCTTTTTTTTCATTTCCGGAAATTAAAAATAAAATTGATTTAGCGTTGTTTATTACAGGTAAAGTTAACGTAACTCTTTTGACTCGCGG
>JAOZNZ010000542.1 GCA_029933535.1 bacterium
TATTTAATTCACCGGTAGGAGAAATACGAATATATTTATCATCGATTTCTATTTTTCCGCTTTTAACAACCTGATTTTGCGCTTCAATAGTTCCGTAAATTATTTCTGGAGACAAGCCCAATTCCGTCAATTTCGCACGGTCAAACACAATATAAATTGCTTCGTCTTGGACGCCCCAGAAATCAATTTTAGCGACATCCTTACATAAAAGCAGTTCTTTTTTTAATGTCTTTGCATATTCTTTTAATTGGGCATAACTATATCCGTCACCAGTTATAGCGAAATAAACGCCATATACATCACCAAAATCATCGTTAACAATTGAAGGTCCCGCTCCCACTGGCAATTGCCCCTGCACATCACCAACCTTTCTTCTCAATTCATCCCAAACCTGCGGAAGTTCATGCATCGTATATTTATCTTTCATTTCTACTAAGATATACGAATCACCTGCCACAGATGTTGATGTGATATGCTTAATTTGTCCCATCGACTGGATTGAATCTTCAAGAATATCCGTTACTTCTTGTTCCACCTCATCCGGATTGGCGCCAGGATAATGAGTAATAATCATAGCGATTTTCATTGTAAAATTCGGATTGGCAAGCCGACCGAGTTTTTGATAGCTAATAATGCCGCCAAAGATCAACATTATTGTTACTACAATTATTATAACTTTGTTTTTCAAAGCAAAAGTCGCCGGATTCATCTTATTACCTTAGTTGAATTAACAGGTTTTACTTTCATTTTTTCAGTTATAAATCGAATTCCGGCTGTTATAATTTGATCACCTGGTTTCAAACCTTTAAGCACCATAACACGATTTGAATCGACAAGATGACCTAAAACAATTTTATGAAGTTTAGCGGTTGAACTCGCTTTATCGTATATCCAAACTGAAGATGTTTGATTTTCACCAGGTACAATTGCGGCAAACGGAATTGTTATGTAAACAGCATCATTTAACTTCTTAGGAAACCAACTTATTTCAGCAGTCATTCCCGGAAAAATCTGGATTCCTTTCGTGTTCAATAAGCTGAATGTAATGTTATATGTCCGTGTAATCTTAGATGCCCGCACATCCCATTCTTTTAATCGAACCGGAAATTCTTTACCTTTTAATGTTGGAAATGTTGCAATACCATATTCATTAGTATTTAATTTGTGTATCATCATTTCACTTTCCGGAACACTAATGTCTATCTCAAGTTCTTTGTTGTCATGCATCTCAATTACAGGTTGCCCTGCAGCAATTACTTCATTATTATCAACATATTTTTTTGTTATAATACCATTAAACGGAGCTTTCAATTTTGTATCTTCCAATTGATGACCAGCCGTTTGGATTTGTGCTTCATAATCATCTACAATTGCCTTCCCTGAAACATAAGCGCTAAAAGAAGCATCATATTCCGATGTTGATATTACCGCATCTTTTATTAATTGTTTTACCCTAAAATAATCATTACTTGTTTTTATTAACTTGGCAGTTGAACCGCTTAATCGTGCTTCCAATGTTCTTAATCTATCTTTATAATCACGCGGATCTATTCTCATTAAAACCTGATTTTTCTTCACCTGATCGCCTGGACTTACATTTACTTCTATTAACGGACCACCAACACGAAAAGATAATATAACTTCACGACTCGCATTAACACTTCCCGGATACTTACGATTACTGTTTGATTTATTGTAATTAACAATCTCTGTAAATACAGGTCGAGGAACATTATACATTTCCAATAATTTCTGATTCTGTTTCGCTTCTTTTCCATGCATAATCGAAAAGGAAATAAATGCGCTCCCTGAAATTATGAGAATTATGACAGTAATTAATATATAAATAATTTTCTTTTTCATCTTTTAACCTATTGGTAATTTAAATTCTCGTAAAGTTTGATTAACCAGTTTGTCTTCCAAATCAATCAAATATTTTTTTGAATAATCTTTTACACCGGAATTACTTAAAAAAATATCTCTGAATATAACATGAAAATATATAGGAGCAAGTATCATCCTTATCAGCATCTCCATCTCGCTTTTCTTAATTTCTGATTTGATTTTCTTGAATATCTTGAATATTGTTTCATCATTCGGCTGAATTAGCGATTCATTCACCAAATCACGCAATTTTGATGAATATTGTAAAACATGATACATTATCTTATGATGCCAAACCGGTTTGTTATCACTGAATAAATTCTTTATATGATAATGTACAAGTAAACGAATCATTCGAGCCTGCCCTCGCTTTGTATCCATTTCCGGCTGCAATGACGCAATATATTCACTCAGCGGTTCGTCTATCCAGGATTGCAATGCAGCTTTTATTACTTCCTGAAATAATGTGTCTTTGTTGCCAAAATGATAATGAATACTACCAATGTTTTCGCCTGATCGTTTGGCTACCGCACGCATTGATACGTTAGAAAAATCTGTTTCTGCAGCAATTTCACCGGTTGCGTTAATTAAATTACTGCGTGTCTTTCGACTTGTCGCATATTCATGCATAATATTTCCTCATAAAAGGTTAAAGATATATTTTAGTCAAATGTGTAAATTTAGTCAAGTGTGTAAATGTTTCAATGGACTCAACAGAATGAAAGGAAGAATATCTAATATCCAATTTCATTTTCCGTTTGACAATACAACCCCATAAGTTTAAAATATAAAAATATAAACATAGGAGTTAGAAATGAGCAAATTATCTCACATAAAAAAACGCAGCGGAGCTGTAGTACCTTTTAAACCGGCAAGAATTCAAAACGCTATCTATCGCGCGGCAGTTGCTGTCGGCGGGCGTGATCAGGAAACATCTAAATATCTTTCCAATCAGGTTGTTCAGCTTCTTAAGCTGACATGTCCGGAAAACCACGTTCTAAACATTG
>JAOZNZ010000543.1 GCA_029933535.1 bacterium
CCGGAAGTGAATTTGTTGACGTAATAAAGAAATATAGGAACGCCTTTCATAGGTATATAAAAAAGACCAAGCATTACAGAAGTACCTATAACATTAAATAATGTGTGAACAAGGGCCGTTCGGCGCGCAGTCCGTGTACCGCCTATTGCAGCAAGATTAGCTGTTATTGTTGTGCCGATATTATCACCGAGAATAATAGGAACAGCAGTATAAAAATTTAGCAATCCACTTCCGGCAAGCGCCATGGTTAAACCAACTGTAGCCGAACTGCTTTGAACGACAACTGTAAGAACGGTACCTATAAATACTGCCCACAGGACAGAAGTTATCGGCATAAAACCGTTTACCGGAGAACAATCGAACCCATGAAAGAAAGACATGAAAGTAGGGCTTGTGCGTAGAGGTCTCAGAGTATCGCTCATCATCATCATTCCGAAGAAAAGCAGTCCAAAGCCAAGCAGTACTTGTCCCCAGAATTTAGTTGTGTTTTTACGCCCGGTCATTTGTATTACAAGTCCAACAATAATGGCCGGCAAAGCGACTTTCGTCAATTTAAAAGCTATAATTTGTGCTGTTATTGTTGTACCGATATTACTGCCGAAAACGATTCCTACAGCTTGGTTGAGTGTAAGCAAACCTGCGTTCACAAAACCTACTACCATTACCGTGCATGCACTTGATGATTGAATAACCGCGGTAACACCGGCGCCTGCCATTACCCCGATGACTTTGTTTTTTGTAAAAAATTGAAGGACACTTTTCATTTTAGCGCCGGCAACCCGCTGCAATCCTTCCGACATTACTTTCATTCCGAAGATGAAAATTGCCAGTCCGCCAATAAGCGCGATAATCAAACTTGTATGATTAAGCCCCATTGCGGTAAATTGAAGTGACCGGGTCAGCGAATTTCCATTAGCATCGACAACTTCCGCGATAATTTTTATTGCGCCGGTTTTTTTGCCTGGTGTCACATAAGTTTTAGCTATTCCGTTTTCATCAGTTTTCACGTGTGAATCAGATAATTTAGCTTTTTTGCTTCCGCCTTCAACGGAAAAATAAACGTCAATGTTTTTTGCTGAATTTCCTTCCGGTGTAAATACTTTTACTTCCAAAGGTTCATCACAAGTATGATTTGCAAAAACTTCCTGCTTATCGTTAGCAAGAGTAATTCCGGATGTCAGGCGGAATTCCACTGATTTTTTTTTGCCGTCTTTTTTAGTGAAAGATGCATGGACATAAATATCGCCTACAGTTTTTCCCACAATCACGGGAACAAATGCTTTACCCCCTTCATCAGTTTTTGCTTGATTGCCTTCAGGGAAAAAGATATTTGTATTGTTGCCGTAAATAACAAAATCAATCGGGACGTTCGCAACAGGATTTCTTGTGCCTTTGCCGCCTAGAAGACCTTTATTAAGAACACCGAGAACTTCTACCGTAAGAGGTTTGGGCAGTTGAGAGGAAGGAGCCACACATTGAAGGTTGCCGCCTGTAATGATAATTTTATCAGGAGTATTATCAGAACTCCGGGAACAACCTGCGATAACTATAACCGATAGTAGAAGTAGGAGGATTTTTTTCATCAGGGATTATGGGTGGTTTAGTTGATTTGAGAGAAAAAAGGTTAAAACAGTTTAGTTGATAATATTTTTTATATCCATAGTGTTTATCTGTATTGTTCAACGGTTGCTGCGCAACCGCGCAGAAAATGAAATTTCGCTTTCGCAAAATTCCAGTATGTCTGCACTCCATATCAATACCAACAAAAAATGTCGGCTGATGCCGACATTTTTTGTTGTATAATCTTTCAAAACTTATTCTTCTGTTTTAAGCGAAGCAAGCTTTTTGTATAACTCGAAATGCTTCTTCACAGCTGCTTCAGCATTCTCCATCAGTACAGCAGCGTGCTCAGGATTCTTTGCTTTAAGAGTACGGAACCTGTTTTCGCTGTAAGCGTATTCTGAATAAGGAATAGAAGGTTCTTTTGACTCGAAAATAAGTGGATTCTTCCCTTCGGCTGATAACGCGGGATTAAACCTGTATAACGGCCAACTGCCTGAAGCAACAGCTTTTTTCTGCTGCGCCATTCCTTTAGTCATATTGATGCCGTGAGCAATACAATGCGAATAAGCAATGATAAGTGACGGGCCGTCATGTGCTTCAGCTTCAACAAAAGCTTTAACTGTTTGGGCAGGATTAGCACCCATTGCGATTCTTGCCACATAAACGTTACCATAAATCATCGCCATCATACCAAGATCTTTTTTGAAGTTCGGCTTGCCGCCTGCCGCGAATTTTGCTACAGCAGCGAGAGGAGTAGCTTTAGACATTTGACCACCGGTGTTTGAGTAAACTTCAGTATCAAGAACTAAAACATTAACGTTTCTGCCTGATGCAAGTGTGTGGTCAAGTCCACCGTAACCGATATCATACGCCCAACCGTCACCGCCAACGATCCAAACGGATTTTTTAACAAGATAATCAGCTACAGAAGCGAGTTGATTACAAGTTTTACAGTCATTACCTGATATTTTTTCTTTCAGTTCAGCGATTCTTGCACGTTGAGCTTCAATCAAATCCTGAGTTGACTGGTCAGCATCTTTAATTTCAGAAAGGATAGAATGAATATCCGCGCATTTATCTGATGCGAGACATTTGTCAACTAATTCATTAGCGAATTCAGTAAACTTGTCAATAGTCAATCTCATTCCAAGACCGAATTCGGCGTTATCTTCAAAGAGTGAATTTGACCAGGCTGGTCCGCGACCATCATCTCTTGTTGTATAAGGAGTAGTCGGTAAATTACCGCCGTAGATTGAAGAACAACCAGTAGCGTTAGCAACGAGCATTCTGTCACCGAAAAGCTGTGTCATTAATTTTACATAAGG
>JAOZNZ010000062.1 GCA_029933535.1 bacterium
TCGTTATTCGTTATTCGTTATTCGTTATTCGTTAATCGTTATTCGTTAATCGTTATCCAACATTATTCCCTATTAACTATTAACTATTAACTAATAACTATTCCCTATTAACTATTAACTATTAACTAATAACTAATACCTAAATTATACTTTAAACTTAAAGTTTTGTAAATTAATTTAGCTACGGCAAAATCCGATGCATGCATTCCGGATAACGGTGCAAGTTCCACACAATCAAGCCCGATTAATTCTGCAGAATTAGTTAATAATCTTATTATTTCAATTGTCTTATCCCAACTAAGACCACCGGGTTCAGGTGTGCCTGTTGCCGCTATTACTGACGGATCAAGTCCATCAACATCGATTGTCAAATAAATTTTCTTTCTTGAAATCAAAGAAATGAATTCACTTTGCCATTCATCTGTGTCAGTATCTTCAACAAACCAAGTACGAACCCGGTCATTATTATTTCTTATAAAACTCATTTCTTCTGTCGAAATTGAACGAACACCTAATTGTAATACCCTTTCTACATTTTCGTTATCAAGAAATCTTCTCGCGACACAAGCATGATTATTACGACTACCTTCATAACTGTTTCGTAAATCACTATGAGCGTCTATCTGAATAATCGTAATCGGCAAATCGGTACTTTCTGCTTGCGCTTTAACAAGCCCGGTGCTTATAGAATGTTCACCACCGATTCCGACCACAAATTTCCCGGCATTTATGTGAGGTGCTGCGGCATTATTAATTTGCTCAACCGTTTTGTCAGGATTATTAGAAAATGCCAAAGGCGCTAAGGTATGAATTCCAAAATTATCTACCGGTTCGCAGTCGAATTCTCTGTCATAGAATTCCACCTGATGCGACGCTTTAATTATTGCCGCGGGACCGTTTGAAGTACCTTTCCCATAAGTAACAGTTCCCTCATAAGGAATTGGCAAAATAACAACTTTCGCCGTGTCATAACCGGAAAGCTTTTTCGATAAATCTAAAAAGTTTGATTGCATAAATACAGGTGTCAGGTGTCAGGAAATTCAAATCAAAGATTTGAATTTAGTATTCATTTCATCCTTGGATATTCCGTGTTCGATATTGGATATTAATTCTGGCCGTTATCCGTTTGGCTTACTTGGACATTGGTTTTTGGTTATTATTTAGATTAATTAGGTCAATTAGAAATTAGGTCAATTTACTTTTGTGCTTTTTTGTATGCCCTGCCAAGTTCTTCAACCAAATTTTCCCGATGGTCATACAAATTTCTTAATTCTCTCTTTTCTGAATTAGCGAGGGAATATGATGTCATTATAGGAAGAGCTATCGTAGAATCCGTGTAACAAACAATTGCATCCGGTAACTGCTCAGGATCAACTTTTCCCCATGTCACCGCTTCACTCGGCGTTGCTCCTGATAGACCTCCTGTATCCGGCCGTGCATCAGTTATTTGGATAAAGTAATCGTGTCCTTTTTCGTCGATTCCCATAATTTCCTGAATTTGCGGCTCGGTTTGAAGCACGAAATTTTTTGGAGAACCGCCACCGAGGATTATCACAGCACTTTTCCCGCCTTTGGCTTTTGCACCGTAAACTATCGCGGTAGTTTCATTCACATCTTTTTCTACATCAAATTCTGTTTCACCTCCCGCAAATTTCATCGCGGCTACATTCATCCCAATTGTCGAATCACCAGGACTTGATGTATAAACAGGAACACCGCATTCATAACAAACGCCAAGCAGTGAGCGATGATTTACACCAAGTATTTTTTCTCTTGCGCGAACGTATTTTCCGAGATGATAATGAAGTTCCGCTGTACCCATTCGTTTTTGAAATTCAGGCGCTTCCAATGTTTTCCGCAGAAACGCATCTGATTCAAGTAAAACTTCCTGATCAAAAACAATATCATAAATTCTTATGATTTTGTCATCACGCAATTTCATGTCATCAACAAAAGGTGTCGTCTGATAAAGTTTAAATCCAAGGGAACGATGAATGTCATGATATAAATTAGCGCCTGTGCTGACTATCCAATCAATAAAACCCGCTTCAACTAACGGTACAAGTGCGGCATAACCAAGTCCCGCAGGCGTAAGTGCTCCGGAAAGAGCTAATCCGACAGTAACATCCGGTTTAAGAATTTTTCCCGCAAAAAGATGACATACCTCGCGTAACCGCGCAGCATTATATGATAAAAAATATTCATCAACAAGATTTGTAATATCAATATTACCTTGTATAGGAGTCGGGTCTAGTTTGCGTCCGTAGTTCATGGGATGGTAACACAAGCATCTTGCTTGTTAGTTGGATTAATGGATTAATGGATTATTGGATTAATGGAATAGTGGGATACCACCCCGGCGCTCTGCGCCACCCCTCCTAAAACAGGAGGGGAGTTTATTGGACTATTGGATCGTTGAAAAATCACCACATCGTTAAATCATTCAATCATAAAATAAAAGTGGCGGAGAGAGAGGGATTCGAACCCTCGGTACGCTTTAACACGTACAATGCCTTAGCAAGGCACCGCTTTCGACCACTCAGCCATCTCTCCGCGTAAAAGTTTTCAGTCGAGTAAACTTTCTATTATTCTTTTTCTTATATCTTTTTTACCATCACTGCATTTGAGAAATTCTTCTCTGCGCGTGACTTTTTATAAGCGATAAATATTATATCAAAAACCGATTTTTAAGGCAATCGCTTTAAAATTGGAATAATAGAATATTGGATTGTTGAATCGGAAACCAAAACCAGAAAATCCCGGGACATACAACATATAATTTGCCGAATACCGATTACTGATTACCTTTC
This sequence comes from bacterium, assembly GCA_029933535.1. Taxonomy (GTDB): domain Bacteria; phylum Auribacterota; class UBA3054; order UBA3054; family B51-G9; genus B51-G9. The sequence goes on from JAOZNZ010000062.1 coordinate 2,811, forward strand.
CGGTTTACCGGAATCCAGCCTAAACAAGGCTGGCTTTATCGCCATGCCTTCCAAGCATTAATAAGCCCGTTTGTCGAACCGTCGTGCGACTCAACCTGCTTATCATCTTTAAGTTCCGGTAAAATTTTCCCCGCGAGCTGTTTTCCGAGTTCTACACCCCATTGGTCGAAACTGTAAATATTCCAGACAACTCCCTGCACAAAGATTTTGTGTTCGTACATCGCGATAAGATTTCCCAGAATTTTCGGTGTTATTTTCTTTACTAATATCGAATTTGTCGGCCGATTGCCTTCAAAAACTTTATAAGATATTATATCAGCCACTTCATTAAGTTCTTTTCCCGCTGCAATAAACTCCTGCTCAACCTGTTCTTTTGTCTTACCGAAAGCCAGCGCTTCAGTTTGAGCGAAAAAATTGGAAAGTAATTTTTCGTGATGATCACCAATCGGATTTTGAGACATTGCAGGAGCAATAAAATCACAGGGAATTAGTTTCGTTCCCTGATGAATTAATTGATAAAACGCGTGCTGACCGTTTGTTCCAGGCTCTCCCCAGATAACCGGACCTGTTTGATAATCAACTTTATTGCCTTCGCGGTCGATATATTTTCCGTTTGACTCCATATTCCCCTGCTGAAAATACGCGGCGAATCTGTGCAAATATTGATCATAAGGCAAAATCGCTTCGGTCTCTGCACCGTAAAAATTATTGTACCATATTCCTAAAAGCGCAAGAATAACAGGAAAATTATCTTTAAAATCAGCTTCCGCAAAATGTTTGTCCATTTCATGTGCACCTTCAAGCAATTCAATATAATTATCAAAACCAATGGTTAACGCAATCGAAAGTCCAATTGCCGACCAAAGAGAATAGCGACCGCCAACCCAGTTCCAAAATTCAAACATATTCGCAACATCAATTCCAAATTCCTCAACCGCCCGGCTATTTGTTGATAAAGCGGCAAAATGTTTTGCGACTGCGAATTCATCTTTCGCGGATTCAAGAAACCAGTCGCGAGCGGAATGCGCGTTAGTCATTGTTTCCTGCGTTGTAAAAGTTTTTGAAGCTATAAGGAAAAGAGTAGTTTCAGGATCCAGATTTTTTAGCGTTTCTACAATGTGCGTTCCATCAACATTTGAAACAAAATGCGCGTTTATTCCGTCAATTTTATATTTTTTCAGCGCTTCGGTAACCATTACAGGTCCAAGATCAGAACCACCGATTCCGATATTAACGATGTCGGTAATTTTCTTGCCGGTATAACCTTTCCATTCGCCGCTATGAACTTTTTCGCAAAAGTTTTTCATTTGTTCAAGCACTGCGTTAATCTCCGGCATAACGTCTTCACCATCAACCAAAACGGGCGTGTTGCTGCGATTCCTAAGAGCCGTATGTAAAACAGCACGATCTTCTGTTCTGTTAATTTTCTCACCGGTAAACATCGCGTTAATCGCGTCCCGAAGGTCAACTTCTTCAGCAAGCGAGACAAGGTTTCCAAAAATTTCATTATTAACAAGATTTTTTGAAAAATCTAATAATATTTCACCATCAAGTATTCTCGAAAAATTTTGAAACCTATTTTCATCATTAGCAAATAAATCGCTCAACTGCATATTTTTATTATTTTCATAATCCGCAGCGAGATTTGTCCATGCATTAGTTTTTTTGGGATTCTCATTTTTTAACATAATATCACTATTCCTTATTTTTAAATGACAATTTATAATTTATTTATGAAATGGAGAAAATTAATTTTAATTTTGGCTTGCATTTGGAAATGCGATTTACTGCAAAAATTAAAATAAATTTATAGTCGCAAAAAAAAAATCGCGCAAATATATCACTATAAATTTATTTCAAAAAAAACTCGTTTTTTTTGAAATCAATTTTCTCTCTTTATTTTAAGATTCTTATCTGATGAACTAACTGTTTTCCTATACCATTAATTTCTAATAGTTCTTCATCACTCGCATTTATAATTTTGTCAATTGTTTCAAATTTTCTAATCAGCTTTCTGGCGAGATCGGGTCCTATTTGCCGCATTTGCATTAACATTCTCTCTTGCATAGAAGCAACACCTTTTTTTGTTCTGAATTCATAATTATGTTTCGATTCGCCACCAAATGTCGAATATGAATGCAATTGACTTATAATCCAGGCGGTTCCTTTAATATTTACACTTCGAATAACCGGCATATACCATTGTGCTGAAATAGAACATAATGCGCCACGAACACTTTTATTCCCCTGTAGTTTTGCACCTTCTATAATCAAAATAGAGCGTTTGTTATTTGCGCGTAAACGTGCCACTTGGTCAAAAAGTCTTCTATCTTTCAAGCTTTCTGTAAAATCTAAAGTGGTTTTTCTTTCTATAAAAACAGTATTGTTAATAATATAATCGCCTATTTTAAGCCGTTCAACATTAAATGGAATTTTAAGGTTCGCAAGTTCATCGCAAATACCGCTTTTGACTTCCCTATCGTCAATTTTTATCATTATTAGTAGGTTCTAGTTTATAGGAGAAAATTAATTTTAATTTTGGCTTGCATTTGGAAATGCGATTTACTGCAAAAATTAAAATAAATTTATAGTCGCAAAAAAAAAATCGCGCAAATATATCACTATAAATTTATTTCAAAAAAAACTCGTTTTTTTTGAAATCAATTTTCTCTCTTTAATTTGTCAGGTATATTTTAACTAAACAATTAATTTATCTTCGATTGGATCCTAAAGGTGACATTTCTCTTAATCTCTCAATGACAGGCGGGAGATGATTGATGATAAATTCTACGTCTTCATCTGTGTTATATCTGCTTAAACTAAATCTTATCGCACTGTGGGCAACGCCAATAGGTACTTTCATAGCAGATAAAACATGTGATGGTTCTGGCGAGCCACTTGTGCACGCCGATCCCGACGACGCACAAATTCCTTCGTCAGCCATCATAAGCAGAATCGCTTCGCCCTCAACATATTTGAAAATTATGTTTGTAGTATTTGGTGTTCGAAATTCTCTGGAACCGACTATACTTGTATCAGGTATTCTTTTTAGTATTTCCGACTCAAGCTTATCCCGCAACGCGCCAACACGATTCACTTCATCTTCGATGAATTCTCCGGCCAACTCACATGCTTTGCCAAATCCTACTATTCCGGGAACATTTTCTGTTCCGGCCCGACGGCCATGTTCCTGATGTCCCCCGATAAGAAATGGGCGAAGGCGTGTGCCGCGTTTTACATAAAGTGCTCCAACACCTTTCGGAGCATGAATTTTATGACCTGAGATTGAAAGCAAATCAACACCTGTTTTCTGAACATCAATTTCTACTTTTCCTGCTGCCTGAACAGCGTCTGTATGAAAAGGAATTCCCTTTTCCGCGGCGATAGCAGCCGCTTCTTCTATCGGGAAAATTACACCTGTTTCATTATTGGACCACATAAGACTAATAAGAGCTGTATCGTCACAAATTTCATTTCGCAGCTCATCAAGATTCAGTAATCCTTCTTCATTTACAGAAATCCTGGAAACACGGTAACCCATTTTTTCCAATGAATGGTTAAGTATATGAATTGCCTGATGTTCTACAGACGAAGTAATGAAATGCTTTTTATCCGGTTTAGCTTTCAAAGCACCTAAAATCGCCATATTATCACTTTCAGTTCCACAACCGGTAAATATTATTTCATCGGAACGTTCAGCGTTAATAAATTTTGCAACCTGCTCCCGTGCTTTATCTATAGGTGCTTTCGAACATAAAGCAAAAGGATACATACTTGAAGGGTTTCCATAAAGTTCTGTGAAAAACGGAAGCATAGCTTCCATAACTTTATCGTCAACGCGTGTTGTCGCGTTATTATCTACATAAATTAAGTTTTTCATTATTATTTAACGATTTTATGATTTGGTGATTGAACGATTTTATGATTTGGTGATTGAACGTGAATACAGCGTTACTTCGTTAGGGTGATTTTAATTCAATCATTTCAATCCTTTCAATCCTTTCAATCATTCATTATTTAATTTATCAATAATATCCTGAATATCCAGATGACATGATTGACATGCGCCACCGGCTTTAGTATATCTTGTTATTTCATCAACCGTTGTAATATTATGCTCGCGCACTGCTTTTTCAATCGTTTTATCGGTTATACCAAAACAGTTGCATATTACTGTTCCTTCTTCATGCTCATGAATTACAGTCTCAATTCCACGATAATTATTTACCGCCGCTTCAATAGCTTCCTGTCCCATAACAGAGCAATGTATTTTCGCGTTCGGCAAACCGCCAAGTTCACGAATAATATCATTGTTAGTTATTTTCAGTGCTTCATCAATTGTTTTTCCAATTGCCAATTCAGTAAGGACACTTGCAGATGCAATCGCACTTGCGCAACCGAATGTTTTAAATTTCACATCCTTGATCGTATCAGTAGCCTTGTCGATTCTTAAAGTCAATAGCATTAAATCCCCACACGACTCGCTACCGACTTCTGCTCTGCCGTCAGGATTTTCTATTTCGCCCATATTTTTTGGGTTTTTGAAATATTCAAAAACTTTATCGCTGTATTCCCACATTGTATTTTCTAAGTATTATTTAATGATTTTACGATCTGGTGATTGAACGCCAAGGCGTTATTTCATCAGGGTGATTTAAAATCGTTTCAATTCTATTCTGGTATTCTGATACCATTATATCATTTCTTGCTTCCCTTGTCAACTCCTTCCGCTTTTATACTGCGACGCGCCTTTGCTAAATTGATCATAAACCTTTCTATATCGTTTGTAGATGCCTTGATTTTTTTGTAAAGCGGCTCCTTCTTACCATAATCCACAGGTTCCAGATTAAACAAATCGTCAAATGCCGGATCAATTGTTTGCTGACACACCGGATACCCGTCAAATTTAGCTTTCCACGACCATATCATATCTCCACTGCCTTCTTTATTAATTTTATACGCATTTATTTCCAATTGAATTGTGCCATACATATATGACTCGTTATAACCAATTCCTACCAGGAGCGTGCTGGGTATAAGTCCGGATTCTGCGACTAATTCTTCTCTTTTCACTTCAACAAACCCTTTTTCTTTGAGTCGATGAGATAGTAAACTTATACAAGTTTTACCTCGCTCATCTTCTTCATTTTCAAGCGGCATCATACAATAACCGACAAACTTATCAAAATCCACATTCGGGTCTCTAGTAATATCAAAAACTTCATACTCTGTGTGCAGTATATAATCCGTGTCTGTGTGTTTATCGTGATAAAAACAACTTGCTAAAGCAAACGCTACTACTGTTAATGCTAATAATTTTAATTTATCCATTTTGATTCCTTTGCATCTATTAATTGAAACTCTAATTCGGCTGCTCCTCTAAAATAATTCAAATACGGTCGGATTAATATATCCATCTCCGCCCATGTAAGTATTTCGTTTAATCTGTCCGCCCAGTTAAACGCGATTACTTGTCTATATTCGCCATATTGCATAACGCAAAATTTCAAATGTTTTTCTTTAAGAACTCTAGGTGTTTCTACAAGTTTTACCTTTCGAACCGCAAAAACGGGTCGCGGGTTATTTTGGCCAAAAGGCATAAACGAGTCCAACCTTTCCGCCATAGCGATATCACAGTCCCTCAGTTCGATTTCGGCATCGACATCTAACATTGGAATAATGTTTTTGCTATCAAGTTTTTCATCGGCTATTTTGCAAAATTTCTCACGAAAGTCTTTTATTTTTTCTTCTGAAATAGATAATCCTGCCGCTACTTTATGACCGCCAAATCGTTCGAGCAAGTCTCCGCATTTACATAACGCGTCAAAAACATGAAAATCACGTATGCTTCGGCAAGATCCTCGTCCTTTTTCCCCATCCATTGATATTATAACGGTCGGCAAATAATATCTGTCAACCATCCTCGAAGCTACAATTCCTACAACTCCCGGATTCCAACCATCACCGGAAAGAACTATGGCTCTTGGACAATCGGGAAGATATCTGTACAATCCTCCGGAAAGTTTCGCGCCGTCCGGCAGGTCGACATTTAATTCACTTTCGAATATTTTTTTTGCGGTTTCAAATGTCTCGCGTTCAATTTTTTGTCTTTTTAAATTTATTTTATCAAGTTTGCCGGCGAGTTCTTCAGCCTCTGAAAAACTTTTTGTTAAAAGCAATTTTACCGCATCATTCGCGTCGCCCAATCTGCCAGCCGCATTAATTCGCGGTGCAATTCCAAAAGCAACGCTTCTTACATTTACATTTTGAACTTTCGACACTTTTATAAGCGCCTGTATTCCTGGTTTTCTTGAACTTTTCAAAGCGCTGAGCCCATGCTTCACCAAAATCCTGTTTTCGTCTCGAAGAGGAACAGAATCTGCAATTGTTCCAAGAGCCACGAGGTCGAGATGTTTTCGCAAATCCGTAGTATGAGCTTTTTCGAAATTCTTTTCGCGGCAGAATTTAATCAAACCGTGCGCGAATTTAAAAGCCACTCCCACACCTGCAAGTCCTGAAAAAGGATAATGCCCGAGTTTTGGATTTATCACAGCACAGGCTTTCGGAAGCAAATTATTATTCTTTATCTCTGTTTCTTCACTTTTAGGCTCATGATGATCGGTTATAATCACATCAATTCCTAAATCATTCGCATGAGCAACAGCTTCTACCGCGCTTATTCCGCAATCAACTGTGACAATCAATTTTGCGCCTCTCGCGGAAAGAATATCAATTGTCTCAGGGTGAAGTCCATATCCATGTTCCATTCTGTTCGGAATAAAAAAAGTAACTCGCGCTCCAAGTTCTTCAAGTACTTTTACAAGAAGCGCTGATGAAGTAACTCCATCAACATCATAATCGCCATAAATTACAATTTTATCACCATTTTCTATCGCCGCATAAGTCCTTTCTGCCGCTTCAGACATCCCATCAAGTTTCATCGGATCATGAAGCATTTGAAGGTTCGCTTCTATAAATCTTTCAACCGAATCCATATCATAATAGCCGCGATTAACAAGCACTCGCGCAACAGGTTCGGAATAATCGCCCGCTTGCTGTAAATGTTCAACTATTTTGTCATCCGGTTGGCGAACATGCCACCGCATTCCTTTATATACCCGGCTTTCATCAGCCATAATCTTTGTTTGAATTCGCGTAAGCGCCCCGCGCATGCCGGGGTTTATTTATTATTTGATTTTTGTTATTTATTTCTGCTTGGTAAATGTCTGCTCGAACTATTCATTTATTATATACTATTAGTATACATAATTAGCAGTATTCTTTCAAGTGGAATAAAACAAATAATTAGCTGCGCAAATCAAAATCATTTCCTTTTGCTGCTCAATATTATCGGCTTCAAATTTGAAAAAACCTATGATCGTTCCACAAAAATATACCGGCGCATAACCATGCCATTCATTTCTTGAGAACTTCCTGTAATCCGGAATTCCATTTTCGGCGGTTCGTTTTTCTTCATTGATCATCAACCGCCACATTTCAGCCGAAACATTGTTGTCATCATCAGAGAATCCCCTATCGCGTAAATCGATCCAATTTACTTCCCGGAGCAAATAATTTTCAAAAATTACCCGCAGATCATTTTTACAATAATCACGGAATTGAGCGGCGGAATTTCCCACACTTTTCTGCTTAACCAACAACCGACAATCCCCCTTTTTTAAAGGGGGAAACAGGGGGATTTTTTCGTTGATAACAATTGTCATTTCTTGTCTATTGTTCTTCAACCCTGTTAACCGAAAAATCCGCGCGGCAATTTCCAGCCATTCTTCATTTTTTGAAAAACCGGCATCATATTCTTTAGGATTTGACAGCCATTTTATTACATCCGGCAGCGAACTAAAATTTTCATCTGATGAATGCGTGTATGAACAACTTGATAAATAAACTCCTATTTCCGAATGAATTTGAATGACTGTATTCTTACAATCGCTTTCGCTGGCATTCGGCAATAAAACCGCGACATAATAACGCGACACACACATAATACGGCAACAACAAATCCTGATATAATAGTAATTTTATCAAGTTTACGAATATATTGTTTGAGCAATTTCACCTGATTTTCAATAAGAAGATTTAAGACGTCAAAAAATACACACCGGCTAAGCCTTTTCGGTATCATAAAAAGCAAATCCAGCGCCTGATAAAACATAATATAATAAATAAATTGTCGCGGCAACGATACCGAACACAAAAGCCGATTGGATAAACGTGGCAATAGTTCTCGCAATTTT
>JAOZNZ010000544.1 GCA_029933535.1 bacterium
ACTTCCTGCGTAAAAACGCTAATCCAAGAAAAAGCCCACCTAATAAAAGCGAAGGTTCAGGTGTATTAGCAACTGGCTCACGATAAAAAGTTAGTAATCCTACTCCTTTACCATTTAACACCCACGGGCCTGAACCGGAGTGTCCTGAATAAGTCAAACCGTTATTTCCAGTGACATTACCATTAAGTTGAAGAACAATAGTATTACCGGAAGCTTTCCCGCCTGTAATATTCGCGCTTGAATTTTCAAGTTTAAAATAATTTTCTGCTCCGGATTGCCAAACAAGATCATCTGTTTTATTGCGCATTACAATAGTGATATTAGTTTTTGCAAAATCATTGAAATAAATATAATCAACGTTTGGAGGTTCAATATTTGTAATATCAGATGAACCATATAAATCACGTAAAAGTAAAGCCGCGTCGTATCGGCCAATCAATTCATAACCACCGTCATACCGGAAGTGACAGCCATCATGAGCGTTTAATCCTGTGGTTGACATAACTTCTATTTTCTGGAACTTGTCAGGAAGCAAACGCTGACTATTTCGTAAATCTACATTCCATTGATCTACACCGCATCCGGTTCTTATTTGATGAGTATATAATTTTTCAAATCCGGGATAATCTTCTAACCAGGCATTATATAAATTAGTTATTCCGTCTTCATGATAACCCGCATATCCCCCATCGCTTTCCCCCTGATGCCACAAAATTGCCCGCACATTATTTTCAACACCGGCTTTTTTGGCGCGATAAAATAACCGTCCATAATTAGTGTCAATATCTTCAGGATTGCTGTCATTGCGTTGAAAAAAGGTATTTGCCTTGCCGCCATTGGCATTATTAATTATCGCAATAGGAATTCCTGTTCCTTCAATTAATAAGCGTCCCATACGAAGTGCCCATTGACCTACGGTGCCTTGATCGAAACCGAGATCTCCCTCAGCCAGATGCCAGTTCAAATCACTTGTAACAGCAGAAGGAATTTCGTGATGAGTACCAAACGAGCGAAGAAACTGACCTTGATTTCCGTTTGCAGAACCAACTTGTTTTTGTGCTACAGCATTTGATTGCCCGTTTACCAGAAAAACATCTCCGGCAACTACATTATTTACAGTTGCTACAACTTCTTCTGTTGAGCCATTAAGCAACGCGATAATAAAATCATAATTCGCAAGTTCTGCTTTTATAGAAGGCGAAAGATTAAAATTAGCTTTACCGGCTGAATAGACCAAAGCTTGTGTTAAAACAGATTGCAGTACACTTTCTCTATAAACTTTTGCAATAATATAATCATAACCGGACGCATAAACTTCCCCGGCAATTTTTACATTTGCATAATTTGTTGAGAGCAAACGCGGACAAACTTGCATGTCTTTCGGAATATCAGTAAAAATGATACCGGGAGTCTCAATTCTTATTTCATCAAGATCAGCATTGGCTTCACGTCCCGACACCCATTCATCCCAACCCAAAAGTACATATGTCATGCCATCTACGAAAAATAAATTATCTGCTGAAGGGGCCAGGGTGGTTGTATAACCATCGGTTTCATTACCAACAATCAGCTCAAATTGATTATTACTATTTCTGGTGTTTAAACTTACAGAATACCAAGTTTCTAAACTGAGTGTTTTAGATGATGTAATAAAATGTGGATTGGCGCCATCATCGTAAGCTATTGCCCGAACAACATTGCCAAAAAGATAAATTCTTGTACTAGGTGTCGATATAAGTACATCATATTTACCGGCATCAGGAAATGCATGTGCTCTGAAACTAAGATCAATATTTACATTATCTTTGTCACCTTCATAAGCGCCAAAAGCGGTACATTTGTCAGTACCGTCCATGCTAAGATAACTTCCACCATAAGGTGAACCCGGCATAATTACAGCTTCGTTTGTAATATTGATTTGCAACGGATGTGCTATACGCCCGCTTGAATTATCATCCGGAGTTGTTTTGGCAGCGCCGTCCCAGTTTGTAGCATCGCAATGCCAAAGAGCATAAGTGGATAGTGAATCGCTGAAGACAGCGGAAACTGTATTACAAGCAACGACAAACGCTGTGATCAGAGTAAGTTTTATAAGTAAGTTTTTCATTTTTATTCTTCTTTTTTTTTAGGTTTTAAAAAATAATAGTATTGCATCATAAATAAAGCGTTCAACTTTCAACTTTCAATTATTTTCAACTTCCTGCGTAAAAACGCTAATCCAAGAAAAAGCCCACCTAATAAAAGCGAAGGTTCAGGTGTATTAGCAACAGGCTCGTGAAAAGCTAATAATCCTACTCCGTTGGCATTTATCACTCCGGGTACAGCGTTGCCGGAACCCCCGGAATAAACCAAGCCGTTATTTCCTGAGCCACTACCATTAAGTTGAAGAACAATAGCATTACCGGAAACTGTCCCGGATATAATACTTGCACTTGAATTTAAAAGTAAGAAATAATTTTGTGCACCGGCTTGCCAAACAAGATCATCTGTTTTATTGCGCATTACAACAGTGATACTTGTTAGTGCAGCGTTATTGAAAAAAGCAAAATCAACGTTTGGTGGTTCAACATTATTATTAGATACATCATATAAATCACGTAAAATTAAATACGCATCGTGACGTCCAATCACTTCATAACCATTTATATAAGTATAATGACAGAAATCAGGACTACTGTTTACTCCTGTGGTTGACATAACTTCAAATTTCGGGTATGTGTCCGGAAGCAAACGCTGACTATTCCGTAAACCTATATCCCATTGACTTACACCGCATCCAACTCTTAATTGATGGATATATGCTTTTTCAAATCCGGGATAATCTTGTGACCAGTCATTATATAAATTAATCATTCCGGCTTTATGAACAGG
>JAOZNZ010000545.1 GCA_029933535.1 bacterium
ACCTGACACCTGACACCTGACACCTGACACCTGACACCTGACACCTGACACCTATTACATCATCTTCTTCTTTATATGTACCAGCCCTTCGTTAAAAGAATGGAATTTATGAACTCCTAACGAGTCGTACAATTTGGTAGAAAGTCTGCTGTTCAGAGGTCGCGGAGCGAATTGTTTTACAGGTTTATCAGTAGGAATAATTTTCGAATTATTTAAATTAAAAATATTTGAAACAGATTCCCATATTTCATATCGCGTTAATCCGGATGAAGATGAAAGATGAATTGTACCTGTGAAATCTATATTAAGCAAATCGAGAATCGCATAAGCAACATCATCACTTAATGTCGGGTATCTAACTTGATTATTATTGATTTCATAACTTTGATTCAGTTTTAATGAAACGATGATTTTTGAAATTAATGAATCTTCACCGGAAACTGAAAAACCGTATTGTAAAGGTATTCGAACAATGATATGATTATCGACATTTCTTACATGCGCCTCCCCATCTGCTTTAGTTTTCCCATAAACGTTTACAGGAGAGACGGGATTATTTTCATTATAAGGCGGATTTTCACCGTCAAAAACATAATCTGTAGAAATATAAACCATGCGAGCAGCATTATTATCAGCCCACTCCCCTATTGTTTCCGTTGCTTTAACATTAAGTTCATAAGTGAAATCCGAATTTTTTTCACATACATCCGGCTCGCGGCATGCAGCTGAATGGACAATTATATCCGGATTTAACTTATCGAGAAGCTTAAACACACAATCAGGATCAGTAATTTCAACAGGGATAAATTTTCCATTATAATCATTTGTATGACAAAGTCCAACAACATCATATTTTGTTGAAAGAATCGGGAATGCAATTTTCCCGAGAAATCCGCTTGCGCCGGTAAGAAGAAGCATTTTAGTTAATAGGTGTTCAGGTGTTCAGGTGTCAGGTGTCAGGTGTCAGGTGTCAGGTGTCAGGTTATTCCCGAACTATCTCTTTTACTTTTTACTTGATAGTTGAAAATTCGATATTGGAACTTCTTTTTGGTATTAAAATATAAGTCTCAATTTCGAATTACCAACTCTCAACTCTCAACTCTCAAGTTTAAGAAAGTCTTCCAATGTATTGCTCTTTTACTTTTTACTTGATAGTTGAAAATTCAATATTGGAACTTCTCTTTGTATTATAATATTAAGTCTCAATTTCGCCCGAAACTCACCACTCACTACTCGACCACTCACTACTCGACTACTCACTACTCGACCACTCACTACTCGACCACTCACCACTCACTACTCACTACTCGACCACTATTCCGGTTTACCGGCGGCCCATTCGCATACAGCAGTTGCGGTAGCGAAATCTTTAACATGCGAGATTGAAATTTGAATATCAATCATTTTATTGTAATCAGCATATTCTTTAGCTTTATTATGTAGAAGAACATTAGGAGTGCCATTGTTTTTGTGTGTAATTTCAATATCTTTCCATGAAATACCGTTATCATTATTTATGCGCAAAGCTTTATAAACAGCTTCTTTTGCGGCAAAATGACCTGCGAGGGATTGATTTGGATCACCTGAACTCAAACAATACGCGCGTTCTTCATCAATAAGAACGCGGTTGATGACAGCATCACGTTTTTTTGATATTCTGGCAACATCAATAATATCTGTTCCAACAGTAATCATAAAAAAAATACGCGGACAAGCTTTAACAGCCGGCCCGCGATATTAAATAAAAGGATAAAGGTGTAGTAAAAATCTCAAACAAATAATACAAAGAACAATAAATTTAATTGCCGGCTTTTTTAACTACAGCATTAGTGTCTTCAACTAAAGAATCATCTGTAGTATCTGCTGAAGCAGCATCATTATTATTTGTAACATTAGAAATCTTTTCATTATCTTCCATTGTCGGCAAAGGCGCGCGACCCGAAGATTTAGAAGAAGTAGTTCTTACACCTGCCATAATAGAATCTTGAGAATGTTTGCTCTGCCATGTAACAGCAAGACAAAGAATCATAAAAGCGATTGCAAAAATTTCTGTAGCTTTAGTAAGAACATCACTTGCGCGGCTGCCGAAGACAGCCTGTCCTTCCCCCATACCGAGAGCACCGGACAAACCGGCACCTCTACCTGATTGAATCAAGACAACAGCGACGAGACTTAAGCTTGTAATACCAAGCAAAACAATAAGTAAAATATACATAATTAAAAATAAATAGATTATAATAATCAACCAATTGACCACAAAGCATTCTGAATTTAAACAGAATATTTAATGTGATCAATTGGCACAAAATATACTGAGCACTACCCCGCCTGGACTCGAACCAGGAACTAGGGTACCAAAAACCCTGGTGTTGCCGATTACACCACGGGGTAAGTAGTGGTTTCAGTTAAAATCCAACGCCGTAAAGCGTATTATCTATGGGATTCGTCGTAATACTGCCATACGAAGTAAGTAACGCGGTATTGATCATATACTGTAAAAGTATCATCAACAGTACCGAATGTACACAGATCCATTCCGCCTGCAAACGCTCTTACTAAAGTAAGACCAGTACCTTTGAAAATTCCTTTTAAAGGTCCTATGAATGGGTTTTCCGCTGTTTCAATATACATTGCGCGGGGAAGTTCTACCCAGCATGATACGCAATTAATAACTCCACGGGACATTTTAAAAGACCATTTTTCAAACCAGTCGTCTGCACTGTGAGGTTGCATCATGATCATGGCCTCATCACTTAGAGTACCTGGATATGCATCTTTTTCTGCGTTAGCGATTACTGAAAAAAACATTACTACTGTTAGAAGAACACACCATTTTTTCATGCCTTATCTCCTTGTTTAGTTAACTT
>JAOZNZ010000063.1 GCA_029933535.1 bacterium
TAATGGAATAATGGATTGATGGATTGATGGATTGATGGATTGATGGATTGATGGAAAATCCAAAATCACAAATCCAAAATCTAAAATAAATAGATTGATAACGATCAACGAAAGGAATATTATGAGAACTAAAAATTGCAAAATAAGTGATGCTTTAATTTTTATTACATCTGTATTCTTCTTATTTCTTACTGCATCAACGTGTATAAATGCCGAGGATGTTGATGAAGATATTGAAGTGATTACTGATATTCAACCTATCGCAAGAAAGGGAGAAATAAAAGTTCCTACAGTTCTTGATGTGAAAAAATCTATCGCGGAAATGGAAAAAGAAGGGGTCACTATATTCACCAGAGTCTTTAATATTGACCGTAGCGCCGGAATACAGGAACTTTTTCAGAAGAGCAGAGATGTAGATGAAAAAGTAAAAAAAGCCGGGACAAATCCGATCACTAAGAAATTGATGGAATCCTTTGCTACCCGCAAATATAGAAAATATCACAAATCACAAAAAATCCAAGGTAAATATTTCGAAGTTATCGGTCCTAAACGTATTAAAAGACTTGATAAAGGAAAGTTTACTAAAAAATCCTTCCTGCCGGAAATGAAAAAAATTCTCGAAGCCGCTGATTCAGCATTCGAAAAAACTGTCGGCGACCTGAGAATGTCTTTGTTTATTAATTGGTCAAAAGTTCCGGGAAGAATTTACGTCGTCGTTGAACCGGAAAACTGGCTACTTGTGGGGGGGTCAAAAGTCAAAGCAGAAGTAGTGCAGACAGCTATTGAAAAACCTGAAACCCGTGAGTTTTATCTCTTTGCAGGAGATAGAGTCTATGACTACGCTGACCAGGCAATTAAATTCGCAGTCGCTAAAGTCGTTTATCAGGAATACGCAAAAATAATTTCCGGTAAACCGGATGCAGCTCTTCCATTTTATTTCCTCGTAGGCGCTGCTGCTGAATCCGCAGGAACAGAGGCGGTTATTACTGCTGCAGGACCCAAACAGGTTCAAACGGTTAAGATTCCCGGGAAAACGATTAGAGTTAAGCGTCCAAAAAAAGGAATAATGCTGCCGTTGCGTAAAAAGAATTTGTATTCACTTGATGAAATAATTAATATTACAATAAACCCGTCTCAAACTGAAACAAAATATTATTTTCTCAGACAATCAAGACAGCTGATCCAGACACTTCGCGAGAAAGCGCCTTTGTCATACATTTGTCTTGTCAGAGCCCTTTCTTCAGGAAAAGAATTCAAAAAAGAAATCGGACTTTCGTATATGGAGATGCAGCGTGATGTGGAAGGCAGAGAAGTAAAAACACCATCGAAAAAGAAGAAAAAGAAAAAGGAACCTGCATGGTATTCGCGTGACAAAGAAAAAGTTGAAAAAGTTGATCCTAAATATAAAGATTATGAAAGATTCTCTAAATATTTGGACACCGTTTTTTATAAACTGACTGAAGAAAATATTGCAGAAGAGTATAAAAAGAAAAAAGCTGAAAAAGCTGCAAAAGCTAAAGAAGCAAAAAAAGCTAAAGCTGAAGCTGATGAAAAAACTAAAACTGAAGAAAAAAATAAAACCGAAACGGATGCCAAAGATAAATCTTCAAAAGGAGATACATTATGAAAACTTTATTGAAAATATTATTTGTCTTAATAGCTCTTTTAATGTCTGGCTTCTCTGCGGTGGCTGAAGACGAAGCCGATCTTATACCGGAAGATACTACTAATAATTCTGAAGTTGCCGAAACAGAAGAAATTGAAGAAGAAACAGAAACAAAACAGAAAAAATTTGCACCACCTTCATGGAAAGAAATCGGAATGGAATTGAAGGGAAAACAAAGCGGACTTAAAAACAAGGATTATATATCCTGCTTAAAACTGCTTAAATTAGGTGCCCAAAAGGAAATTAACGACTTTTATGGTCGATTCAGAACTATCGATAAATCGGTAAATACAGCCGGAACAAGCTCTTCCGCAGATCGCTTTATTAAAGAAAGCAAAACAACCGCGTTTAAGAAAAAACATGGGAAAATAAAAACTGAAAAAGGTGAACATTTCGTTGTTGTTTATCCTGAATTTATATCTGTTGGAAAGAAAAAATCATCCCAAAGAAAACAAACCGATGAAACCGTCGGAATTAATAATATACTTTCTAAAGCTGATGATGCCTTTAACTCCGCTGCAAATCTTGTTCTGATTGATAAGTTTATTAATTGGGCAGGAAAAGTTCAGGGGAAAATCTTCATCGTTACAGATGAAAACTTGTGGCGAATGGTTCGTACGGGAACCGCAAAAGCCCGACCGGATCAAATAGTTGTTACAAAAAATAAAAACAGAGAGTTCTTTGTTTTTATCAATCCTGATACATTTGATTCAGCGCCTGAAGCGGTTGCTTTTGCTGTTTCACAACTTGTTCTTAAAGAATACAGCCGGGCAGTTTCGAGAAAAAGCGAATCGAAACTTCCGCTTTTCTTTCTTACAGGCAATGCTTTTAATATTTCCGGTCTTGATTCGGTTATTCTTGAAGACGGACCTAAACAGCTTGATAAATGGAATGGAAAGGAGATTACTGCTAAGTCAATAAGAGAACTTAGAAAGCGGTCAGGTGAATTAAAACAACTTCCCCTTTCTAAAAAAGACCTTATAGATTTAAGCAGAATTGTTGCGGCTCCTAATTATCCTAAACATGGCGAAGATGTTTATTATTTTGCAAGGCAATCCGCGGCGCTAATGAAATATCTTGAAGAAAACGGACAATTGTCATTTCTTGTTATGGCAAGAATGATTGCTAAAGGAGAAGCTTTTAATAAAGCTATTGATAACGGATACGTAAGCCTAAGGGACAAATTTTCAGGTAAAGGAAAAAAAGGTAAGAAAAAAAAGATTTCTAAAAAAGATAGAAAATCTAAAAAAGACCGCGAAGATGAAAAAGAAAAAGAAAAAGATGCTAAAGATACTCTGAGCGGTTATAAAGAACTTGACAGCCAGGCCGAAGAAGTTATATTTTTCCCGCTTACAAAAGAATTTCTTAAAGGCGAAATGAAGGATAAAAAGAAAGAATCTAAATCCAGCAAACGAAGAAGAAGATAATTAATAAATTAATCAAGAACGATGGACTTAACCCTTAGATTTAAAATCACTACCGTCCCACAGTCTTTAAAATAACAATTAAATCATCGATAAACACTATGCTTTATATTCGATTTTCCAGAAAGCAATATTTGGTTTTAATTATTTTCTTGGTGTTTCCTTTGCGAGCTTAGCGCCTTAGCGAGATAAATTATTTTCTTGAAAGGTTGGAAATTCGCTATGGCAAAATATACAAGATTTAAATTTAATAAAAACATATAAATATAAAGAAACTCTCGCAAAGGCGCTAAGCTCGCAAAGAAAAAGATACGAATTGTATTAATTTAAAATCTAAAATCAAAAATATAATGACCATTGTACTCGTTAATCCGGAAATTCCGCAAAATACAGGGACAATTGCCAGATTATGCGCAGTGACAAATTCAACTCTTGAACTTGTTCATCCATTGGGATTTAAAATCGATGATAAACATTTACGTCGCGCCGGTCTTGATTACTGGAAATCAGTTGATGTACATGAACTTAAAAGTATAAATGAGTTTAAAGAGAAAAGACGGCAGAATTTAATTGATAAAAAAGGTCGTTACTTTTATCTTACAAAACACGCAAAGAAATTCTATACAGAAATAAACTGGAATGAAAATGATTTTATGGTTTTTGGGTCAGAAACATCAGGACTTGATTTCGATCTACTTGATGTTCCTGAAAATTGTATGCTTAGAATTCCGCAAATCAAAAATCAAAGATGCCTTAACCTGGCAAATGCAGCGTCAATTGTACTTTACGAAGCATTAAGACAACAGAAATTTAGTGGAATGGTTTAATAGTTAATAGTTAATAATAACCTTAAACCTTAAACCTTAAACTACCAACTACCAACTACGAAGTTAAAACTTTAAATTTGAGGCTTGAAAATTATGAAAAAAATACTTATATTCTTATTGTTAATTATCGTAGCAGCTTTTGCGTATCTGCATTTTCGTGAGCCTTTTTCTGAAAAACATGGAAAAGCTAAAACAATGTGCGAACTCGGCGAGTATAATCAGGCTTTGCCAATTCTTAAAAAGGGAGTTGTTAAATTTCAGGACACACCTGAATATCCGGATGCGGTTTACTGGCTTGCTAAATGCGAAACAGCAATGAATCCTGAAAATGTAGAACGTTGGCAAACTGTAATAAATTTAAGCACAAATAAACGTATAATAATCGAAGGAAGATATTATCTTGCAAAAAACAGTAAAGATAAAATAAAAGCAATGGAACTTTTTATTGAGGATTATCCTGATAATCCTAAATCCAGAGAATTTATTCTTGATATAGCTAATGATGCTCAATCTAAAAATGATGTGGCAAAAACTCGGGAAGTATGGCAGACTTTAGTTGATAACTACGGCAGTTCGCCTGAAGCAGAAGGTGTTCTTGACGACCTGGGCAAATTGAACATAGAGCAAATGTTTGCTTTTAAGCCGCAGAATTATACTATTTATCATACAGTTGAAAAAGGAGAATATTTAAGTACCATTGCACGAAAAGAAAAAACGTTTGTTGGTTCCATTAAAAGAATTAACAGCCTTTCAAGTGATAGAATACGTCCGGGAGTAAAACTCAAAATTGATAAATCAAAATATTTAATAGTTATTGATATTTCTGATAATATGCTGATGCTTTATAGAATTTTTCAGGATTCTACAAATTATGTTAAAAGATATTCTGTTGGAACAGGTAAAAATGATAATACACCTCGCGGTAACTTTAAAATTAATTTGAAACAAGAAGAACCTATATGGTATAAACCGGGAGGTAATGCAATTCCTTTCGGCTCAAAAGAAAACCTGCTCGGAACAAGATGGATGGGAATCGATTGCCCGGGCTTTGGTATTCATGGAACTTGGGACCCTAAAAGCGTTGGTCTGGCTTCTAGCGCAGGATGCGTTCGCCTTATTAACGAAGATATTGAAGAACTTTATGATATAGTGCCTTTTGGAACAACAGTTAAAATTCATGATTAAAAAATTATGCTAACTTTCGATTTTGAAAAACCAATAGTTGAACTTGAAAGGAAAATCGCTGAACTTCAAAAATACGCGGATGAAGTTCAAATCGATGCTTCTGAAGAACTTAAAAGCCTTCAGAATAAAAGAGAAACTGTTTGTAAACAAATCTACGATAACCTTGCTCCTTATCAACGCGTTCAGGTGGCAAGACATCCGAATAGACCATATACACTAGATTATATTAATATGATCTGTGATAATTTTGTCGAATTGCATGGCGATAGAAGATTCTCTGACGATCAGGCTCTTATTGGCGGATTGGCCACTATTGATGGAAAGCAGTTCATGATTGTCGGACACCAGAAAGGCCGTGACACTAAAGACAATATTAAACGTAATTTCGGTATGGCAAACCCGGAAGGATATAGAAAAGCTATGAGGCTTTTTGAAATGGCTGACAAATTTAACCTGCCTATTCTTGCGCTGATTGATACTCCGGGTGCTTATCCGGGAATCGGCGCTGAAGAAAGAGGACAAGCAGAAGCTATCGCTGTTAATCTTCGCGAAATGATGGGAATTGGTACTCCTATAGTTTGCGTGGTAATTGGTGAAGGCGGAAGCGGAGGCGCTCTGGGTATCGGCATTGGAAACCGCGTTCTTGTTATGGAAAATTCTTATTATACCGTTATTTCTCCGGAAGGGTGTGCCGCTATTCTTTTCAGAGATGCTGCCCGAGCTTCTGATGCGGCGGACGCAATGCGCATTACCGCGAAATATTTACTTGAGTTTGGTATTGTCGAAGATATTATTCCCGAACCTGTTGGTGGCGCTCACCGCAATCATGAACTGGCCGCGAAATTTTTTAAGGAAAAAATAGTTAAGCACTTTGATGAATTATCAGAGATGACTTCTGACGAGCTTAAAGAATCACGATATCAAAAATTTAGAAAAGTAGGCGTTTTTAATGAAACGTCCGAATCCGACGGCTAATCGCTGGAATAGGTATAAATATACTTTTAGCAATATGATCGAAATTCGCGGAGCAAGAGAACATAATCTTAAAAATATTGATGTGGATATACCACACAATAAACTGGTCGTTATTACCGGACTATCAGGTTCCGGTAAATCAAGCCTCGCTTTCGATACTCTTTTTGCGGAAGGGCAAAGAAGATTTGTGGAAAGTCTGTCTGCTTACGCAAGACAATTCCTGGGCCTTATGCAGAAACCACGCGTAGAGCATATCTCAGGATTATCTCCGGCTATTGCTATTGAACAGAGAAACCGCTCAACGGGTTTAAGATCAACTGTTGGAACTTCAACCGATATTTATGATTATTTGAGATTGCTTTACGCTCACATTGGCATTCCTCACTGTCCTGATTGTGGAAAACCAATTACTCCCCAAACTACAGAAGAAATAATTAATTCAATTCTTGATTTGCCCGAAAAATCAAAAATCCAGATCCTTGCTCCGGTGGTTAGTGGTAGAAAAGGCGAACAGAAAGATATTCTCGATAGAGCAAAGCGCAGCGGATTTGTAAGAGTAAGAATCAACGGTGAAATTTATCTTATTGATGAAGCTGCAATTACTGATAAAAATAAAAAACATTCTATAGAAATTATCGTTGACAGAATCGTTGTAAAACCTTCCGTGAAAACAAGAATCGCTGATTCTGTTGAAACGGCTCTCCGAATAGGTAAAGGGAAAATTATCGTTTCTACTGATAATAAACTTATTAAGAAAAAATCAGCGAAATGGAACGTTCTTCAGCACGGTGATATTCTTTATTCAAAAGCTTTCGCATGCGAACATTGTAACAGTAATTACGAGTTCGAACAGCTAACTCCGGGAATCTTTTCTTTTAACAGCCCTTATGGTATGTGTAAAACATGTCACGGACTCGGTATTGACCTCAAACACTGGGCCGATTTTATACCGTGCTATGAATGTAATGGTGCTCGACTAAAACCGTACAGCCGTGCGGTTACTGTTTACGGGAAAAGTATTGTTGAATTTACAAATCTTTCAATTGATAAATGTTACAAATTCATTGATAAACTTAATCTTTCTGATATAGAAGAAAAAATTGTCGGTGAAGTTTGTAAAGAAATTAAAAATAGATTGAAATTCCTCATCGATGTCGGACTTGGTTATATTTCACTTTCAAGAAGAAGTAGTTCACTTTCAGGTGGCGAGTCTCAAAGAATAAGACTCGCATCCCAAATCGGAACCGGACTTACCGGCGTTCTTTATGTCCTTGATGAACCGACAATTGGACTGCATATGCGTGATAATGAAAAACTTCTTGCTACATTAACTCAATTGCGTGATCTCGGTAATACTGTCGTAATTGTTGAACATGACGCTGAAACTATTTCAAAAGCTGATTACCTGATCGACCTTGGACCCGGAGCAGGAATTCATGGTGGTCATGTTCTTCATCAGGGCTCTATAAAAAAACTTCTTAAAAACAAAGAATCTCTTACAGCGGCATATTTAACGGGCAAACGCGGGATCCCCATCCCTTCTGAAAGAAGAAAATATGACCGTAAAGAAATGCTTACACTTAAAGGCGCAACTCATAATAACCTTAAAAATATTTCGGTGAATATTCCTCTTGGATTACTAACTTGTGTGACAGGTGTATCAGGTTCCGGTAAATCATCTCTGATTAATGATACCCTTTTGCCGGCGATGAAACGCGAAATATACGGTTCAAATATACCGTCCGGTGATTATAAAAAAATTATCGGCGCGGATAAAATCGATAAAGTTATTGTTGTCGATCAGGCGCCGATTGGAAGAACTCCTCGTTCAAATCCTGCTACTTATACTAAGGTATTTACTCACATTAGAAACCTTTTTGCAAAAATACCCGAGGCGCGTGCAAGGGGATATTCCCCAAGCAGATTTTCTTTTAATGTTAAAGGAGGGAGATGCGAGGATTGTGAAGGTAAAGGAGCTAAACAAATCGAAATGCACTTTCTTCCGGATGTATATGTAACTTGTGACACTTGCCTTGGCAAAAGATTCAATAAAGAAACACTTGAAATTACTTTTCATGGCAAAAATATTGCTGAAGTACTTGACATGACAGTCGAAGAAGCGTATCATTTCTTTAGTAGAGTTCCAATGATTAAAAATATCCTTAGAACTCTTATAGATGTCGGCCTTGAATATATTACTCTCGGTCAGCATGCGACAACACTGTCCGGCGGGGAAGCCCAAAGAGTAAAATTGTCGAATGAACTCGCGAAACGGGAAACCGGGAAAACACTTTATATTCTTGATGAACCGACAACAGGACTGCATTTTGCTGATGTCGATAAATTAATCGCTGCATTGCAGCGAATAGTTGATGCAGGAAATACTGTGATAGTAATCGAACATAATATTGACGTTGTAAAATGTGCTGATAACATAATCGACCTTGGACCGGAAGGTGGTGATAAAGGTGGTTATGTCATTGCAACAGGGGATCCGAATAAAGTGGCCGATACTCCCGGGAGTTCAACAGGAAAATATATTTCGCGTGCGTTAAGTGATAATAATAAATCAGCGGTAAATGCCGCTTAATCAAAATACGGATAAATAAAATGAAAAATGATGGAATTGTAGAAAAAACTAAAGGAAAATTCTTTAATCCATTCCTGCAAATCGTTGGCTTCTTCTCTCGCGATGTTGGTATCGACCTCGGTACCGCCAATACTATCCTTTATGTCAGGGGAGAAGGTATTGTGCTTGATGAACCTAGTATTGTCGCTATTCGAAGCAAAACTAATGAAGTCCTCGCTGTTGGTAATGAAGCTAAAAGAATGGTTGGAAGAACTCCAGGTTCAATTGACGCAATTCGTCCGATGAAAGACGGCGTTATCGCGGATTTTGATATTACAGAAAGTATGCTTAGACATTTTATTCGGAAAGTTCACGATAGACGTACTCTCATCTCACCGAGAATTGTTATCGCAGTTCCATCGGGTATTACTGAAGTCGAAAGACGCGCTGTTAAAGAATCAGCCGAACGTGCAGGCGCACGAAGAGTTTATTGCATTGAAGAACCTATGGCAGCTGCAATTGGCGTTGGCCTTCCTGTGCATGAACCTGCAGGAAATATGATTATTGATATCGGTGGCGGTACAACAGAAGTAGCGATTATGTCATTGTCAGGTATCGTTTTCTCAAAATCAATTCGCGTCGGAGGTGACGAAATTGACGAGGCTATTATTGAATATATGAAACGTGTATATAATTTGATCATCGGTGAAAGAACTGCTGAAGAAATTAAAATCCAAATCGGTTCAGCTTATCCCCTGGAACCGGAATTGGAAATGGAAGTCAGAGGGCGCGATAGCGGTGCCGGCCTTCCAAAAACTATTATGATTACCAGTCAGGAAATCAGACAGGCTATAAGCGACCCCGTTGAAAGTATCGTGGGCGCTGTTCGATATGCTCTTGAAAGATGTCCACCGGAACTGTCGGCTGATTTGATTGACAGAGGATTAGTTCTTGCCGGCGGTGGTGCTCTCATGAAAGGTCTTGATAAACTTATTGAAGAAGAAACTGGTCTAGCGGTTAATATCGCCGAAAATGCCCTTACAGCTGTCGCACTCGGAACAGGTGTGATTATTGACGACGAAGAAATACTCAGGAAAGTCGCTATTACAAGTCTTTAATAGGTTGAAATGTTGAAAGGGTTTTAATTGACCTAATTTCTAATTGATCCAATTAACCTAATCAACCTAATCAAATACCCTAATGAAATAACGCTTTGCGTTCATGCACAATGTCCAAATCCCAAAGAAAAAGTTCTTTTTTTGTTCATTTCTTTTTCTTGGTTATTTATTAGACCAATTAGAAATTAGATTAATTAGGTCAATTTAACTAACGTCAAACTTGTTATGAGAAAAATCCATCTCCTTATTTTTGTGTTTTTAATGTGCTTTACAATACATGCAAGTTGGGATGATATTAAGTCTAAACTGGTTTCATCGTCTAACATTTATTCTGAAAATAAATCTGATTCAGAACCTGAATCACTTCTTGATTCAACAAATGTATGGTTTGTTGTGAAAAGCGATAACGTTTCAGCTTACTCTCATAATCGAAGTTTTTCCATCTATTTAAAAAAATCTGCTGAGGCGTTTATAAATAAGTTATCAACTAATCTTAACATTACTATTCCTCATAATTTTCATTGTAAATTATTTGCTTTTGATAACCAAAAAGAAATGATGGAATATCTTTCAGATTCCGTTTCAGGAATAGATGTAGAAAGATGGCGCGAAAATGAATCCCTGACTACTTATCGATTCTCAGATAAAAATAAATTGCGCAGAAAAGTTTTTCGGGATGATATTCCCTATCTGATTACACTTGCCGTTTTAAATCAAATAGACCGAAATAATAAAATTCCGGAAACGCTTAAAATAGGTTTCGCTATTTCAACAGAACAATCAGTATCGAATAAATTGAAAAGTTTAAATTATAATTTGTTGGATGATAGTGAAAAATGGATCGACTATAAAACTTTGTTCAAAACTCATTTCGACGCTTATGATGAACCGGAATTTATTGACAATATCGAGGCCGAAGCAGCTTTGTGGGCTATGTATATAAGAAATAAACTCTCCCCGCAGCAAACAGGGAAATTAATTTATAATTTGGCAAGTGGCGCTGACTTGCAGAAAACTTTCGCAAGAGCTTTTGATGTGGGAATGTTTGACACTATGCCGAGACTTGAAGAACATGTGCGCAAATGGCTTGAAAATGAATTTCCTGTCGAACAAAAAACAACTTTTTATCTGTCGACAAGAAATAAAAATATGATTATTATTTCTTTTGCCGGTCTTATATTTATTCTTATTGTTTCTGTTGTTTATAAATGGCTCAAAGATTTGATCGGTTGACCATGCCTAAAAGGAATTTTACTTGAAAAAATTAA
>JAOZNZ010000064.1 GCA_029933535.1 bacterium
AACCTTGCAACCTTGTAACCTTGCAACCTTGTAACCTTGCAACCTTGTAACCTTGTAACCTTGTAACCTTGTAACCTTGCAACCTTAAAACCTTATAACCTTAAAAGCTCCATCTTTCATGCTCCCTGGAATTTGTAAAACATTTTGGAATGATTCCTTTATTGATCCGTTTGATAAAACAGACCAGCAAAAAGGAGTTCCAACGCCTCTGTTCGAACTGCCATTTGACGAAATTAATCTTATTAAGCTGCCGAATTCGCAGGATTTAAAATACAGCTCATTTGATTTATCGGAATTTATTGATAATAGAAGAACTATTCGCAAATACGCGGAGAAATCTCTATCAATTAATGAACTTTCTTTTTTACTGTGGGCCACTCAGGGGCTTACTAAAAAGTTGTCTGATGAAAGATCATTAAGAACTGTTCCTTCTGCGGGAGCGCGGCATTCATTTGAAACTATATTATTAGTTAATAATGTTAATGGTTTAAAACCCGGACTTTACAGGTATATTGTATCAAAGCATAAACTTCTTCCACTGGATTTTAATAAGGAAGAAATCGAAAATCTTATTTTAGGTTTTAGAAATATTAACCTCGTTGCAAGTTCAGCGGTAACTTTTCTGTGGATTTGTGTACCGGAAAGAATGACATGGAAATTCAACGAAAGAGGTTATCGATATCTACTGCTCGACGCAGGACATATATGTCAAAATCTTTATCTCGCAGCAGAAGCTGTTGATTGCGGCTGCTGCGCCATTGGTGCTTTTGATGATGAGGAAGTTAATGCAGTATTAAAGCTTGATAATAGCGGTCATTTTTTGGCGTATGCCGCATCAATTGGAAAAGTAACATAAGCTCTTGATCCGCGTATGCTGGGTTCAAGCTTATGGATTGAAACGATTGAAATGATTGAAATGAATAACACACCCGCCCTGCGGGCACCCCTTCCCGATGCTTCGACCGGGACATTCTGCTCAAGAGGGGATTTAACGAATACCGAATACCGAATAACGATTAACGATTAACGAATAACGAATAACGAATAACGATTAACGATTAACGAATAACGAATAACGATTAACGATTAACTAATAACTAATAACTAATAACTAATAACTAATAACTATTAACTAATAACTATTAACCCAAAGGTCAATTATGAAAAATTTAAAAGTATCAAAAATCTTACCTGTAATTCTTATGTGCCTGTTTGCATCGTTTATTGCAGTTGCATACTCAGCCTGTTCGCCAAAAGTTACTGTTGTCGGCGATAAAGATCATCCGGTAGCCATTAATGCGGAAATAAAAATTCATATTTACCAGCATGCTGCGAATGATGTTGATGAAATTATGGAAGGTCTTGATGATGAAGAATTTGAGGAAGAAAAGCCGAACAGCATGCTTACAAAAGCAATCTCTATCGTTCAGAATTTTGGTGTTTCTACCGCTTATGCAGCAAAACCGACACAAGCAGACAGCAAAGCAGCGCTCCAAAAAATTAAATTATTTTACAGAGAAGCTTATCCATATCTTAAAAAGGGTATTCTCGGCGAAAACAAAAATGGTTATGTTCAACTGATAAATAAAAATAAAACTGCGACTAAGGAAGAATTAACTAAAGCAGCGAAAATTGCCGATAAATTAAATGCTGCAAGAAAAGATTTATATCAAATAACCGCAAAGCTTTCCGGTACTGATGTTCGGAGTCAGCAGGAAGCCTATTCAACTGCATTCCGCAGCAAAGCAAAAAAAGGAATATGGATTGAAAGGAAAAAAGACGATAAATGGGTTTGGGTACAAAGCCAAAAATAATTGACCTAATTAATCTAATTTCTAATTGACCTAAAAAATGAACAATGATCAGAAAAAGAAATATACAAAATAAGAATGTTTAATTTGAATTTTTGAATTGTTGGAATTCACAGTTTTAGCGTGCGTTTGAAATTTGGACATTGGGGTTTGATTAGATCAATTAGACTAATTAGAAATTAGAAATTTATATAAACAATACAAGGAATATTTATGTACATTATGGTTATTAATTGCGGCAGCTCAAGCTTGAAATTTCAGCTTATCTCCTTCCCGGAAGAAGCAGCTATTGCAAAAGGTTTAATCGAAAGAATTGGTCAGGATATTGGCGCTCAATTTACTTTAAGCGTAAACGGTAAAGGATTTAAAAACAAACCCATTGACGCGTCAGACCACACAAAAGCCGTTACAGCCGCTCTCAGTGCTTTAACAACAGGTGAATGTGCCGTCTTAGAATCTAAAGATGAAATTAAAGGATTCGGTCATCGCGTTGTTCACGGCGGTGAAAAATTCAGCGCTCCCGTTATCATTGATGACGAAGTTATTAAAGGAATTGAAGAATGTAATGAACTCGCTCCGCTTCATAATCCGGCAAACCTTACCGGCATAGAAGCCTGCATGAAAGCGTTACCGGGAGTTCCTAACGTTGCTGTTTTTGACACAGCATTTCATCAGACTATGCCACCAAAAGCTTTTCATTATGCTTTACCTTACAAATTTTACGAAGAAGATCATATCAGACGTTACGGCTTTCATGGAACAAGTCATAAATATGTCACAAAAACTTTTGCTAAACTTATAAATAAACCGCTTGAAGAAGTAAATGTTGTAACGGTTCATCTTGGCAATGGTTCTTCACTTGCATGTGTAAAAAACGGAAAATGTGTTGATACTTCGATGGGGCTCACTCCATTAGCGGGAGTTATTATGGGGACACGATGTGGTGATATTGATCCCGCACTCGTTGTTTATCTTATGAAAAAAGAAGGAATGTCGCCCGAGGAAGTTGATACTCTGATGAATAAAAAAAGCGGATTGCTCGGATTCTCAGGTGTTAGCAGCGATATGCGCGATATTCAAGAGGCGGCAGATCAAAATGATAAACAATCAGTTCTCATACTCGAAATGTGGGCTTACGGTATCGCAAAATATATTAATGCTTATGCCGGCACTTTACCAAAGACAGACGCGGTGATTTTTACAGCCGGTATCGGTGAAAATTCTCCGGGACTGCGAAAAATAATTTGTGATAATTGTGCCGGATTGGGAATTAAATTATCTGAAAATAATGACAATGTTCGCGGCGAAACCGGTTGTGTTTCCTCTGCCGACTCAAGAATTCCCGTTTATGTTATTCCAACAAACGAAGAATTACAGATAGCGCAGGGAACAGCTGAATTATTGACCTTAAAGTAAAGCAAGCTTCCAGCTTGCAGTTGGAGGTAAAAGGGCTTCTGCTCAGCAAAATGATTTACAGCAAAATAATAAAAAACAAATTACAAAAGAGGTAAAAATGCAAGAAAATACTATCCCATTAAATAATGAGCAGATTAATCAATCTAAAAAATCAACTTTAGGACACTGGGCTGCTATTATTATAATTCTTGTTCTGCTGGGTGTCAGCGCATTGATGAACATTGGATTAATTGCAATGCTTGTCACAGAGAACTTAGGATCAAGTGATGTTTCAAGTAAATATACCGAAGAATTAATTCAAGGAAAAGGTAGGAAAAAAGTTGTCTGTATTGAAGCTTTCGGTATTATCTCATTGGCAAAAGATTCGAGTGGATTCTTTAGGGAACCCGGCCTTGCAACAAGAGTTATTAAACAAATTGATGAAGCTGAGAAAGATGATAACGTTATCGCAATTTTATTATTAGTTGACAGTCCCGGTGGTGGAGTTACTGCGAGTGATATAATTTACGAACGTCTGCTAAAATTTAAATCGTCAAAAAAAGGCAGAAAAGTTGTGGCTTTATTCAGGGACATTGCTGCTTCCGGCGGGTATTATATTAGTGCAGCTGCAGATAAGATTGTAGCTCACAGAACTACTATCACAGGTTCTATAGGCGTGATATTATCTTCTTATAATGTAAAAGGTCTTGGAGAAAAAATTGGTATTAGAGATGTTACTATTAAATCAGGAAAATACAAAGATATATTAAATCCTTTTAGAGATGCTTCTCCCGAAGAAATTCAAATGCTTCAAAATGTTGTCAATGATTTATATAATCGTTTTGTTTCTATTGTTTCAAGAAGCAGAGGCATGAACACAGATGAGGTCAAAAAAATCGCTAACGGAAGCATTTATAGCGCACCGTATGCTCTTACACTCGGTCTTATTGACGAAATTGGTGGATTTGATTCTACGGTTAATCTTTTAAAAGAACTAACCGGCACAAAAAAATTCAAAGTTGTTAGATATAAAAAAGCACTGACTTTCTTCGAAATAATGATGTCCGGAATGAATGCTAATCCTAAAATCGATTTGCCTTTTCCGGATAGATGGAAAAGTCAGACTCCTGGCTTCAAATATCTCTGGCAGCCGGAACTATAGTAACACAAGCATCCTGCTTGTGGATTAATGGATTAATGGATTAATGGAATGATGGAATGATGGAATGATGGAATGATGGAATGATGGATTAATGGATTAATGGAATGATGGATGAACATCATAATAATATAACACAAATTTAAAAAATGAAAACTAAATTTTTTTTCTTCTTCTTTCTAATTATTTCTATCACTTCTTTAGCGGTAGAAACAAACGAGCAAACACAAGCACCTGAAATTAACAAAGCTTTCAACGATATTAATAAAAAGCTTGTTTTGATAACAAATTATTCCGCGAATTTTATTGTTGATATTAATTCTATTAAAGGAAAAGTTCATCAATCAGGTACTTTTATTCAAAAACTTCCCTACTCTTTTAAAAGAGATATGAAAATGGAAGCAATGGGCGGGATTATGAACGTTCGCGAAATTACTGTCTGTAACGGGAAAACAGGTTGGCAGGCAGAATATGCTCCGAATGGAAAAGTTATAAATGTCAGCCGATGGGGAGAAGCTTCTATAGAGGAAATTTTCTACGCGTTTCTTTCAAAAGCTTATTTAATCATGCTTACGGAAGATATTACAAACTCATATGCTTCGCTGCAGAAAAGTATTAATTTTACAAAGGTTATTTCTAAAGATGGAGGGTATATTTTTACAGGAAGTGTAGATGTTAAATCTCCAAAATATCTTGCCCTTTATAAAATCGCGGCGACACTTGGAGAAGCTGGGATCAGCAACTATATGCCCGATAAAGTGAGATTAGTTATTGATAAACACGGCATTGCTTCAGAATGGCTTCAGAATAATTTAAAAAACGAACCCGTTGTAGATGTAAAATTATCTAATATTGTAATTAATAGTCCATTGAAAAAAAATATTTTTACTTTCAAACCTCCTAAAGATATTATCGTTATGGATATAGGTCAGGCGCTGCAGCGCGGCAGAATTCATATTAATCATCCTATGCTGAAAAAAGAAGCGCCGAAAATGAAACTTGTGTACCTTGCCGGCAAAGAGAAAACTGTTAAGCCTGGAAGTCAACCTATTGTTTTAACCTTTTTCGCAAGTTGGAGTGGAAACTCAAGAAAATATCTTGGTAATGTAGATAAATTGTATGGAAAGTTTAATTTAAGAGGAGTGCAATTTATAACAATTACCGATGACTCTGACACCGGGAAAATTAAAGAATTTATTGATTCTGAAAAACTTACCTTACCAATTTACATTGATCCTGAAAAAAAGGCCACTAAAAATTATAATGTTCATGTTGTTCCTAAAACTTTCGTAATTGATAAAAATGGAATTGTTATCGATGTGATCGAAGGTAATGCTCCGGGAACTCTTTCTGCTCTCAAACAGACTATTGAGAAAATGCTGAAATAGGAAATATGGAGTGCAGGAATGTAGCTGCGATAGCGGCTTTTACTGCGCGGGCGCGAAGCGACCGAAATGCTTTGGATTATTGGATTAATGGAAAAGTAACATAAGCTTCCAGCTTATGGATTAATGGATTGATGGATATAACCACCCCGCCCTTTGGGCACCCCTCCTCAACAAGGAGGGGAGTTTAATGGTAAAACACCCTGACACCTGACCCCTGACACCAATGAAAAATCTTACCGAAAATATTCACCGGCTTGGTCACGCGTCTTTTCTGCTTAACCTTGAAAAATGTATCTATATTGATCCATATCAACTTTCCGGCAATTTGCCGAAAGCTGATATTATTATTTGTACGCATTCACATTTTGATCACTGTTCTCCGGAAGATATTGATAAAATTAAAACCGCGAATACAGTGATTATTGTAACAGCTGATTCAGCAGAAAAAGTTTCCGGGAATGTTAAAATTATCGCTCCGGGACAATTTTTAAACATTGGAAAGATTAAAATTGAAGCTGTGCCGGCGTATAATATCAACAAATCTTTCCACCCAAAGGAAAACGGCTGGATGGGCGTAATTGTAGATGATGGAAATGTAAAAATTTATCACACAGGCGATAGTGATGTTATTCCGGAAATGAAAAGTATTAGCGCGGATGTCTGGCTCGTTCCAGTGTCAGGAACGTATGTTATGTCGGCAGAAGAAGCCGCGAAAATTATTAATGAAGTAAAACCGCAAGTTGCTGTACCGATGCATTACGGCGCAATTATCGGCAGTGAATCAGATGCAAAAAGATTTGCTGAACTTGCAGGGGAGCGCGTACTTATTCTGTGAAAATTTGCCATCTGATAACCCGGTTTATTCTTGGCGGGGCCCAGGAAAACACTCTTGCTTCCCTTATTGGCCTTGCGGAACGCGGGCATAACGTTACATTGATTACCGGCCCGAGCCGTGGCCGCGAAGGAAATCTTCTTGAAGAGAAGGGACTTTTAAATTCGAATCTGCCTTTTAGAATTATTGAAAATCCGTATCTTGTAAGACCAATAAATCCATTATTTGATTATTTAGCTTATCGCAATCTTACAGCCCGTTTTGAAAGTGAAAAATATGATATAATTCATACTCACAGTTCGAAAGCCGGTATCATTGGAAGGGCAGCGGCATCAAAAGTCCGTAAACAGAAGATTTCAAAAGTTATTCATACAATTCACGGATTAGCATTTGATAAATATCAATCGTTTTGGAAAAACAAAATCTATATCGCAGCAGAAAAAATGTGTGCTAAACGGTGCGATAAAATCGTTAGTGTATGCGATACAATGTCTAAACAAGCACTTGACGCGGGTGTTGGTTCACCTGAGCTGTTTACGACAATATACAGCGGTTTTAATTTGGATCAATTCACTTCAGCACGGAATAAAAGAAAAGAAATACGTGAAAGATTAGCTATACCTGAGAATTCTATCGTTTTACTTTCTATTGGAAGACTGTTTTATATGAAAGGTGCAGAAGATTTTATTACTGTAATTGAAAGCACAGCCGGTTCTTACGATTCCAAAATAAAAAGCATCATTATTGGAGATGGACCGCTGAGGTATTCTCTGGAAGATCGCGCAAAGAAAAATTTGCCCAAAAACGGAGTTATCTTCACAGGCTTGCTTCCCCCGGACGAAATTCCTGATTGGGTGGCCGCGTCAGACATAATTATCCATGCTTCTTTACGTGAAGGGCTTGCAAGAATTCTTGTTCAAGCGCTTGCGGCAGGCAAGCCGGTAATTTCTTATGATATAGGTGGAGCTAAAGAAGTGATTTCAGATGGTAAAAACGGTTTTATTGTTGAGCCGGGCGATGTGGATTCGCTGAAAGAAAAAGTAAAGATGTTGTTAGAAAATAATGAGTTGTTATTATCTTTGAGCAAAGGAGCCGGGGAAACTAATTTAACGAAATTTTCGTCAGATGTAATGGTGGAAAGCCTGGAAGGGTTGTATAAAAAAATTTTATTCCGGAGGACCCGGATCAAAAAACTCTCCGACCAGGCATAAAAGCAGCACCAGTGGAACCAGACTGAATATAGAAGCAATTATTATTCTATCGCCTTCAGTGAGTAAATAAATAACGATAAAAACTATTCCTCCAAGGAACAGTCCCATTATCATTGCCATAATTGCGTGTGGATTTATTTTTCTCATACTTGCTTACGTGTTAATTATTTAAAACAGTATATAATTCTATGTAAAAAGGCATATTCTGTCAAGGTCTATTCGTTATTGACAAAACCAGCAGTTTTAGGTATAGTTTTCTAATTAGAATACGCGTGAAAAGAGTAGTAGCTTCAACTTCGGGTTAACCCGAATTTTTAAAAATACGGTTTGAAAATAAGTAAAAAACATATCCTTGTATCTCTTCGCGTTTCAGTGAGCATAGTTCTCTTAGGAACACTTATCTGGTTTTGTAAACCGGCTGAAACATGGAAAGTTATGCGGTCTGCCTCGCTACCTAATCTTTCCGGTGCGTTTCTACTTTATATTTTAAGTATGTTTATTGTTGCTTATCGATGGAAAATTCTATTGAAAGTCAGGGATATTAATATTGGAATGCTTCGATTAGCAAAATATTACCTTATAGGTTTCTTTTTTAATAATTTCCTCCCAAGCAGTATTGGCGGTGATGTATCCAGAATTATTAATCTGAGCTCAAGAAACGTGCCGGCATCTATAAGCTTTAGCTCGGTCTTTGTTGAACGACTTATCGGTTTTCTTGCAATGGCCGCGCTTTCGATTTGTTCTTTATTTTTTCTGATGAATGTATTTAAGGATTCGCCGTTAGTTATTATAATTACAATTGGATTGGCAATAGGATTTCTCGTTTTAACCTGGATGTGCTTTAATCCAAAAGCAGAAAAATTTATTTCAAATTTGCTGCTTAAACTGAAATGGAAAGGTCTCGGCGAAAAAATGCAAAAGGGATTTCAAGCAATTCACGAATATCGTCATCACGGTGGTTCATTATGGCTTGTTTTTCTAATTTCAGTTATTTATCAGTTTGCTTTAGGTGTTTTTTCGTATTGGGTTGTTCGCTCAGCAGGACTTAATGCCGATTTTTTGTTGATTTTTGCTCTTATGCAGATTACTTCAATGGTTGGCATTATACCGATTACTCTTGAGACTGCAGGAACACGAGAGTGGATTTATGCTCTGGTTCTTGTTCCGCTCGGTTATGAAAAAAGTGTTATTGTAGGAGCCATGCTGCTTGTAAGAATTTTAAGTATTGCGGCTAGTTCTATTGGTGGTGTGTTTTTCCTTACAGGTAATGGCAAAGTACTTAGTCGTCCCTTTAAAACTGGTTTAAATTAAACAACATAACAAATCATATTTGACTTTTTAAGGGACAACTAGTTATGAAATAAGAAAATTATGCATAAAATTACAACATTTTTATTTTTACTTGCTGCCGCATTAGGATATGCGCTGTTTTCATTTTTCGGCACGTACTCGGAATGCCATGAAGAAAATATTAAAGTTCAAAATGCCTATTCAGAGTTGGCGGAGCAAAGTGAGGAACTTGCATCTTTGTCTGTTAAAATGGGATCTTTTGCTTTGAAATATATGCCGAACGGGAGAACTATTGTAAATCAAATTGAGAGAGCGACCGACCGTGTTCGCTGTCCTAAATCAGTAAGTGACATGGCGATTTCCTGTGGCAGGTTATATTCATCAATGAAAAGGGTTACTGTTTTATTGAATGAAGATATAAAAGCCAAAAATGATCATCGTTTTCAAGATACAATATTGCAGTTTAATAAAATCAGCCAGGACTTAGCTTTGATTGGTAAAAGATATAATTATGCCGCAAAGCAGTATAATAAAACGTTACAGAAACCACTGCCCCTCTTCTGGAGTTTTTTGTTTAATACTGAACCTGCACAATTATTTAAAGCGGAAAAGAAGAAATCGTGAAAGAAAAAGATCTCGCAAAACCTATCCTCTCATTTAAATTTGTTGTTACAGAAGATGATTTGCCTTCCCGGCCGGACAAATTTCTCGCAAAGAAAATGCCATGGCGATCCCGCACCTTTTTTCAAAAAATGATTAATTCAGGCGAGGTTACATCTAACGGGAAAAAATGCCGCAGAGGAAGATACTTATGTGCTGATGAAACAATAATTGTTGATGTTAGTAATTATCAGCAGGAATTCTCTCCACCGGATTCGATTTCCATTGATAAAATTTATGAAGATAACGATATACTTGTTGTAAATAAAGCACCGGGCATGATCGTTCATCCTACCGGCCGGCATTTATACAACACTTTGATGAATGCTGTTCATTCTGAATACGCAGATGCGGAATATCGACCACGTCTCATTCATCGCCTTGATAAAGATACAAGCGGAGTACTTGTTCTTGCCAAAAACGAAGCTGCAAGAAGTGAACTTGCACGGCAGATTGAAAGTCGAAAAGTTACAAAAAATTACCTTGCTCTTACTCACGGTGTTTTCAGTTGCAGATCGGGAGAAATAAATCTGCCGATTGGAAAGGGGAATTATTCTCATATTCGTTTAAAGCAGGAAATTACGGAAAGAGGCTTGTTTGCAAAATCAATCTTTAATGTTTTGGCTTCCGCACCTTGTGTCCGGGGATTCCCTGCCGGTATATCACTTGTTAAAGTGAGATTAATAACAGGGCGAACTCATCAGATCCGCTTGCATTTAAGTGCCATTGGTCATCCAATCCTTGCTGATAAGCTATATGGCAGAGAAACTGATTGTTTTTTAGGAAATATTAAAATTGAGACCCAACTGCTGCATGCGTGGAAATTCGGGTGTTATCATCCTGTAACCGGGAAAGAAATAGAATTTACCGCACCGTTACCACCCGTGTTTAATAGTTGTATGAATGAATTATTTAAGCCAATCGTTTATTAGTTAAATTTTTCCACGACAAGGCCGGTTACACGAATCTCAGGACAGTTGTAGCGAAAAAAAGCAATAATGAGCACTAATATTGACTTAAAAGCAGAGTTTGCTTATAATGAATGGTTAAATTAAAGAAATCAGTTAATCAACAACTAAAGGAAATAAAATGAAAATAAAACTAATGTTAAGTATAATTGTAATATTGTTCTTAACGGTCTCAACTGTATTTGCTGCTAAAAGTACAGATATCAAAGGCCTTATTCCAACTTCAGAAATGATTAAAGCAGGGAAAAAGGCTACCACAAACGCCTACCCGAA
>JAOZNZ010000546.1 GCA_029933535.1 bacterium
ACACCTCCCCACAGCATACCTGCAGCAGTCACAGTTGTGTTTGTCCATTTTATTTGGACTGATGTTAATGGAATACCGTTAGTGTACCATCCCTGCCTTTGCTTGTTACCATTACATAATGACCAGGCATCACTGACAGGATTCTGCACAACTGCCGCTGCATTTAATACGATAAGCAAGCTGAATATTAGGGTTGTTAGAATTTTCATTTTATTTTCCATAGGTTTAGGTTAATATAAAATTTCTTCCGAAAGCGTCAGGCTACAAATCAAGAGCGATATTATGTAACCGCTTACATTATATCATATGCTTTTTCATTTGTCAAGTGATTATTCATTTGTGAAATCGGTTGCACATATTTCACATTATATTATATAATAAAATATCATATATGTCAATCTATCTTGCATTTTAACTATTATTATGGTATCATTAGTTAATTGCAATCGGTTTCATAATTAATGAATTTTAACTAATCTGATAACCTGCGAAAAAAATTAAAACAACTTAAACTTTCTTTTGTAACTCCCAAACGCAATCACAGAGGATTAATCATGAAGTTAAATCATTACTTCGCGCGATTTACTGCCACAGCATTACTCACCGGCATTGTATGCACAGCCTTTGCCCTGCCCGTTACTGTTCGGAATCACAGTTTTGAAGTTAACCAGACTGTAAAATCACAAAACTGGATGGACCGGCTGGGCACAGGTGCAAATATTATCACCAACTGGTTCTTCAGAATGGACGACAGCGTCTGGGTCGACACAAGCGTGGAAGGCAACAACAGCGGCAGCGAAGGTAATTGGTGCGCATCAATCAATGGCGAACAGTGGCCGGAAGGGATTTGGCAGGATCTGGAACATCCCATTGTTTTGAATAAAAATTACACGCTTACAGTTGATATCGGCAACGGTTGGGAAGCCACAAGGGTCAAACTCGCGCTTCGCTACCACGACGGTACTAACCGTGTAGATATTGCGTCAGAAATTTTCACAATTACCGCCGGAGGCGGAAGCTTCCAGGGCGACGCAAGCGTGGCGTTCATCGCAAAGCCGGGCGCGCAATATATTGGCAAGAATCTTGGCATCGAAATCCAGAACACGGCGCAAAATTGGGTTTGGGTGGATAATGTACGTGTTGACGAGGATGATGCCTATGTGGCTAAACCGTCTAACGTGTCGCCTGCTGATGGCGCCACAAATGTGAGCGTAACAACGATGCTGATTGGATCGGAATTCGACGGCAGCGCTGCACATGAAGCGAGCCAATGGCAGATCGATCGGGATGAAAAATTCACTGTTATCACTTGGGACAGTGGTGTGGACAGTGTTAATATCACGAATATAACCGTACCTTCAGGAGCAATTGAGCCGGGAGAATTCTATTACTGGCGTGTACGTTATAATGGCACCGGTGATTTATGGAGCGAGTGGTCGCAACCCACAATGTTTGTTACCGAAGGTGTTCCAAGTTACTTTTTACTTTCTGAAGACAGTCCTATCAGCCCGGCATCCTCAATTACCTATACCGGCACTAAGGACGCAAATCTTTCCGAATATAGTGACAATAAAAATAATAACAACGGCGGATACAGCGAGTTTGAAACATGCCAGTATTGGTATGAAGGCACTAACGACAGAAACCGCGCGATGCTCGCATTTCCACGCATTGATGCTTACTTACCGGCTGAAGAATTGGAAATCACGAACGCTTGGTTTGAATTGTACTTCGACCGCGAACTTAATGGCGGAGGATTCAGTAAGACCGTTTACGTACGTCGTATTCTCAAGGGCACAGACGGTCACATATGGGGCGAAGGTACAGGCGCAAGCGGCATCGACGGAAGAACTGCCGCGCCAGGCGAAGTTACCTGGAGCCACGCTCAACAAGGCGATATTGAAGACTGGGCCGGCGCAAGCGTCGCGGGATATCTGGCCGATATCGATGAAGGTGACGGAGCAGGCACTGTTTTAAGCAACAACTTCGGTTGGATCAGATTCCCACTGAAAACCGAAACTGTACGCAATTGGCAGACAAATAATATGGCCGCTTCATTCGGGGTGTGCATCTGCGAACTTGTTCCTCCAATAGAGACAAACGGCACCAAAGTTTTCTTTTCAAGTGAAAATTCCGCGACTAATAAACGGCCGCGGCTTTGCCTGGCAGGTATCTCCGTTATCGCCGTCGTTCGTCCCGTCAACCTGTCACCAGCGGATGCAACAATCGTCGATACGCTGACCCCGGATCTGGTCGCCTCGCCATTTGAAGCTGTAGGCGGCGGAACGCATGCCGCAAGTCAATGGCAATTAGCTACTGATAATCAATTTACTAATATTGTCTTTGACGAAGTTTCCACGAATAATCTGATTACCAATTCCATTCCCCCCGGCGTGCTGGAATCCGCTGACTACTACTGCTGGCGGGTGCGTTACCGCAGAAATGACGGTAAGTGGAGCGCATGGTCGCCGGGCACGCTGTTTCGCACACCCGGAGAGTACGTGCCCGGCAAGCTGGTTCTATCTGAAGGCAATCGCATCATATCGCGTGAGCTGTTTGACACAAACACTTACACCGGTGCGAAAGACGCTCTCCTGACAGAATATAATCAGGACAATAATATCGGTGCATACATGAAAATGGAGGCCTGTAGATACGATGGAGCAAATTACTATGATGACAAAAATATGGTGCTTGCATTTCAAAACGTTGCGTTATACGCGCCAATCGAGCTTTACGAAATCACGAACGCGTGGCTTGAACTGTTCTTTGTTTCCGAACGCAATGGTCGGGGATATGACAAAACGCTGTTCGTTCACCGCATAATTCGAGGAACAGACAACCATACGTGG
>JAOZNZ010000547.1 GCA_029933535.1 bacterium
AAACCGGAAATGATATAACTGTATAGAAGGCTGGACAGATATTATTAATGAAGTAATTACAAACAATCCGGAATTTGCAAATGCCGATTGATATTTTCAATTCTTAAATCTTATATCGTTAATCCTTGTTCGATATTCAATTCGATTCGATTTAAAAGCAAGACCAGGCATTCGCCCCGAATATCTCCGCAAGCTGGAAGCTTACATTACTTTGATAAATGATTTTCTGTTAACAGCCCAGAACAAGTACGCTTTGGTTACTATATAACTTATGCTAAAGTATCATCTGCCAAATGCCAGTCGAGGTTTTCGATTACACTCACTTCAACGATATTATCAACTAAATTTTATTTGTATTTTAGTGTCTTAGTGCCTTAGTGGCTATATTCTGATATGTAAGTAATTATTTTTTATTTATTCTTTTAAACGGTCCGAATATATTCCTTAATGGCCGCACAACAAACGCAACGACATTACTTGTTGATTTTTCTTTTCCGACTCTCAAATTACGTCTTAGGATATGAGGAACAACAAATAATGCTCCGATAACAATAAACATAACGTGATAATTATTAAGATTAACCGCTCCGCTTGAAAAATTTAAGTTTTTAGTAACTGCTAAAAGTAATCCTGTAATAATCGGAGCTATGGAAATAAAAGCAAAGGTTGTAAAATTAATTATGTTTATATAATTTTGTTTCGAGTCGGGTACAGAATGCAAAACATATCTCGTTTGAGCGATTCCATTACCGCTGTGAAAAATTCCGAAACTGAAATACAAAATAAAAACCATAGTTTTACTGAAAATATTGTCGTCAATAACTAACCATAAAATTGTAGTGACAATCATTCCAATGTGTGAAATACTGAATATCGCTCGATTACCAAACCTGTCTGCAAGTTTTCCCCAGAATCTAAGCGAAAGAATCGCTCCAACGCCAAACATAGACGTTGCGGCAAGAATAAACCCGCTTGAATAATGAAGTTGCTTTAGCATTTTAATTTTAAACGGTTCAGGCGCGGCAGCGAGAAACGAATAACAGCCCAAATAAATTATACAGTATCTCAACTGTTTAATTTTAAAAACTTCTTTAAACCGTCCAATAATACTTTGCTGCGAAATGTGATGCGGTTGAGGCGGTTTTTCACTAATAAACAGCAAAAGAATAAATCTTATTAAGAGTAAAACAAAAGCTGCAGCAAATATAATTTCAAACTTCCACCACGCTGAACTTTTACCAAGAAAAATTGCAATTGAAATAACAGTAATTACAGAGGCAAACTGCCATGAAGTTCTAAGTCGCGCGAAAAATCTCCCTGTTAAACGTACAGGAGTAGTATCCTGCAGCAAAGGAAACCAGGCGGTATTACCTATAGAACCGCAAATATTAATTAAAATCTGAATAGAGAATAAACATGCCAAAACAATGACCGGGCGATAATTTTTTGCGATATGGGGAATTACCAAATAAAGTGTTACAAGAAGTGTTGACGCTGCTGTCCACGGAATCAAAACTTTCAGTTTCCCATATTTTTCGATAGCTTTCATACTAAAAATACCGAGAACCAAAGGAGCAGTAACCGAAGCTGCAAGTAAGCCGAGATAAATATTACCTGCGCCAAGTTTTATAGCGACAAGTGAAAGAATATTTATTGAAATGCAAGTTGCACCAGCCACGCCGAACACGGCGCAAAAAATCACCAGCGCCATATTTTTGCGTCGGTTTATTTTATGAGGCTGAATATTATTTTTATTAATATGTATCATAATTTCTTTGTTTTATTCTTTTTGCCAAAAAATTCTCCAGCCGATCTTGTGTCGGTAGAGATAAAATCAATTGTATATTATACTAAATCATGAAAAAAATATAACTATCAAATCAAATTATTTGATTATAAATATGTTTTTTGATAAAATATTAATATGAATTCAAAATGTATAGATTTAACAGATGAGTTTTTATTCGCTAAATGTATTCTTGTTGAAATTAATGGCCCGGTTATTCGACTTCACACTCACAAGTTTGACGAAATAGCCTTTGTATTAAAAGGTTCCGGAATCCATGAAGTTGACGGTGATCGATATCCAATAATGCGCGGAGACGTCTTTGTTATTCACGGCAGTCAGGCTCACAGAATAGTAGAACAACAAAATCTCACTCTTGCGAATATTATTTATGAAAGAAAACACTTCCGGGAAATTAAAGATGAATTTAAAGAGCTGCCCGGCTTCAGCGCTTTATTTGTTTACGAGCCGCTTTTCCGTAAAAACCATCCGTTTAAATCTTTTTTGCGTCTTTCTTCACAGCAGCTTGAGAATATAAAAATGCTCATTAGTCAAATTAAAGAAGAACAAGAAAAGAGACATTCCGGAGCTGAAAAAATAGTTGAATATGTTTTCAG
Organism: bacterium; assembly: GCA_029933535.1. Taxonomy (GTDB): domain Bacteria; phylum Auribacterota; class UBA3054; order UBA3054; family B51-G9; genus B51-G9. Next base: position 2,404 of record JAOZNZ010000547.1, read on the forward strand.
ACAGATGATTGTTAAGTTGTGCAGATATTACCACAAATCGGACAACCAAAGCACAAAAGGAATTTTGAAAATAAGTTCAGCTATAGATTATATGGAAAAACATTTCGCTGATAAAATAACTATTGAAACTCTTTACAATCAAATAAATATGTCGTCGGCAACTTTTCGCCGGACATTTAAAAACATAACCGGTTCTTCACCTATAGACTTTTTAATTCGCCTTCGAATAGAAAAAGCCGCAGAAATGATGAGGAAAAAACCTTCAATTCGTGTTCTTGAAGTATGTTATAGTGTTGGATTTGAAAACAGCGGATATTTCGGAAATAAATTCAAAAAGATCATAGGAACTACACCGAAAAAATACATTAAACAGCAGCAGTGATTCGTTATCCGTGGTCCGTGGTCCGTGGTCCGTGGTCCGTGGTCCGTGGTCCGTGGTCCGTG
>JAOZNZ010000548.1 GCA_029933535.1 bacterium
TCTGACGAGAAAAAGTACACAAAAACTAACTAAAAATAATTTTATTTATAAAAAAAATGAAAAAAATCGGAAATCAATTTTTATCGGAATGGACTGTTTCAGAAAATGTTTATCATCCTGCCAATGAAAGAACAGGCGGAACACAGTTTTGCATAGGAAACGGTTTGACTGGATTGCGCGGCAGCTATGAAGAGTTGGGAACTAAGGAGGTTCAGGGACTTTTCGCAAATAACGTGTTCCGCAAATCGGTTGTACAGTTCTTTGCACCTGTCGACACATTTTGCCGAAAGAAATATATCTTCAACGAAGAACTAATGCCGACTCGCGAAGAAATTTACATCCTCCAGGATTTGCCCGATCCACTCTATTGCAGGATCCGCCTCAACGGCGAACCATTCCGCATGTGGGACGGTAAATTGCTGGAATACAACCGCACACTCGACCTGAAAACCGGAATGTTATCTCGCGATGTACGCTGGGATAATGGCAATGGTAACATTACCTCCCTGCGTTTCCGACGGTTTTGCAGCATGACCGAACGGCATCTGATTGCGCAGGAAATTACAATCACCCCCGAAAACTGGTCGGGTAAAATTGAGATTGAGAGTGGAATCGATGCTTCGCTGAACACTGAATATGCTGAATCGATAGTAACGGAGTCGACGACCGGTTTCATACTCAAATCGGAAGTTCAAGGTGGTGCAAAGGTTTTCCAGGCAATGGAAAATCGGTTGACGGATTACTCCGGTGAATGGAAAAGCGAAACGAAGTTGCAGCGGTATAAAAAAGTTGCAGCAATCGAGGCAAAACAAGGTAAAAAAATTGTGCTCGAAAAATTCAGCACAGTGTATTCCTCAATGGATGAAAATCTACAGGCTGAAGCCGGAACCCTCGTCAAACGGAGTGCCAATGAAGGATTCGATGCATGTTTTGAAAAAAGTTCCAAGGCTTGGGAGTCGCTATGGGAACAGGCAGATATTCGGATTGAGGGTGATCCTGAGTCACAAGGAAAAATCCGTTTTGCACTTTTTCACCTGATTATCGCTTCACCGCAAACTGATTCCCGCTCAAGCATTGGCGCAAAAGCACTGAGCGGTCAGGGCTATTCCGGACATGTCTTCTGGGATACGGATATCGCTCTTTCACCCTTCTACCAATGGGTTTTCCCGAAATGGGCCGGGGCACATGTCCGATACCGCCACCGGATGCTTGATTATGCCCGAAAGTATGCAGAATCAGAAAATCGCAAGGGTGCCCGCTTTCCGTGGCAAAGTTCAATCAAAGGGTTCGAACACGCACCGGTCGCGATTACATGCAGCCGTACACAGATACATGTTACTATTGACGTGGCATATTGCGTGCTGCGCTACGCCGACATCAGCGGTGATTCTCAATGGATGGAAACCGAAGGTCAGGAAATAGTAACCGAATGCGCACGCTATATGGCTGAGCGCGTGGAATACAACGAAGCCAAAGACCGCTACGAAATCCTCGGTGTTGGCGGTCCCGACGAATACCATCCGGTTACCGACAACAACGCCTACACAAATTATCTGACCGCCTATGTGCTCCGCCGCGCCGCCGCGCTTTGTGATGACAAAAACGAAGCAGCCGAATGGCTGGAAATTGCGGAGAAAATATATTGTCCGATCGATGAAAAGAGCGGCTTAATTCCACAATGCGATGGCTTTTATGATCTTAAAGACAGTTGGGAAGAATCCGGCGGAACATGGGGCGGGCCGGGAGCGGAATATCACGAATGCAAGGGTATGAAGCAGCCGGATGTTATTCAGATGTTGACGATGTTACCGGAACAATTCCAGCAAAAACATTTCCAGGCCAACTGGGACTATTATGAACGGTTTATACTGCACGGTTCTTCGCTTAGCCCGTCGATACACGCATTGGTTGCCGCAAAACTCGGATTGATGGAGAAGGCAATGGAGTATTTCAACCTGTCTGCGGAGTTCGATTTCGTGAACTATAACAACGACACAGTTGCCGGTATCCACATCGGCAATTTCGGCGGGCTGTGGCAGGCCATGGTCTATGGTTTTGCAGGTATGGTCATGCGCGACGGCGAACTGTGTTTTGATCCCCACCTGCCGGCAAACTGGACATCGCTGGAGTTTAATATCAGGTTCCGGGGCGAATCATTGCAGATCAGGATTGCCGACGGTAAAGCCACGGTATGCAAAAAGCGGTAAGATCAGAGGATGCTCGAAAAGGGATATCAACAATAATTGTCGATAAAAGCTGACATTTAGCTTCGCTATCCCATCGGCCTTGTGCCGGTGGTTTGAAAAATTAAATAATAAAATACTTTTGCCAAACAATTTATATGTCCACCGACACAAGGTCGGCGGGACATTTACACTTTTCAAGTAACCTCTAACAAATTGGAAGAAATAAATAATGAAAAAATTATTCAAAAATTTTATCTTGATTAGCACATTGGCAATTGTGTGCAGTAGCGCAAACGCAGTGTACATTGATTCATCCGAGAATGTCGCGCTTCTGCATTGCGATGTTGCCGTCACAAATTATTGGGACGTAAGCATGACTAATTACTGGTTAGTCACTCCTGATGATAACTCAAGCGGCCGGCCCGCATGTGAACCAATACTTAATAAAAATAACGGTTCGGGCTTTCTTATGGACAGCAATACAATTCCAACCTTTGTTCCCGGTTCTCCATACGGCGGCGATTATCTTTCCTTTGACGGTGTCGATGATTCTATATATGTGAATGGCGGTTGGGTAGGTGACGAGAGCGCATTCGTTGATCTCTCAATGAGATGGCAGGGATTACCAACAACAAACATTGTTTTTGCCGGAATAGCCC
>JAOZNZ010000549.1 GCA_029933535.1 bacterium
GGCCTTTTTATTTTTATGCTTCCGATAATTTTTGGATTATTCTGTGTTGGCTGGATAACTTTAAGATCAGAAAAGATTAATGAAAATTCTTTGCCTTATTCTGTATTATCTATTGTCAATAAATTCCAGCGCACAATTTCTTTGCGGCAATGTTGTAAAAAATCTTTTTTAACTGCTCCAACTACCTGGGGAGTTTTTCGTCCGGTAATTTTGCTGCCGGAAAATATTAATAAATATTCAACCGACTGTTTACGCGTTATTCTTCTTCATGAAACTGCTCATATATCTCGGTTTGACTGGCTGACACAACTAGTTTCCCGTTTTGCGTGCGCTATTTACTGGTTTAATCCTTTTGTCTGGATTGCAAATCGATGTTTGCGTTGTGAAGCTGAAAAAGCCTGCGACAACAAAGTTCTCAACGCTGGATTCAGCAGTTCGGATTATGCCACTTATTTGCTTGACCTTGTTCGCGCAATTAAAATCAGAAAAAGATTTTCGTTTGCAACTGTTCCTATGGCGCGAAAATCTAAAATAGAATCGCGATTGATGGCTATTCTTAATTCTAAAATTAACAGAAAAGGAATAACCAAATTTTCTCTCATTATAACTTTATTGGCAATAATTACCGTGGTTGTGCCGTTAGCGGCAGTTCGTCCAGCGGTAAAAACAGAAAAGAAACCGGCAAATATTGCAACAAAAAATATACTTAGAAGAAGTTTACACGCCGGCACAGCAAGAGAAATACGAAAAACTTTAACAAGAATAAAACAAGACGCTAAAGAAAAAGCTCAAATATCAGTTAATCTTGTTGATTATCGCGATGAAAATAATGTGCTTTCAACTCTCGGTTCAATTTATGGTATTGAAGCCGTGTGTTTTAATGAAGTTTTGGCAAATGATTGCAGTTGGTGGCGAGATTTAACTTCTGCTAATAAGCGCGAAGAAAATAATGGAATGATAACTTATTATTTAAAAGTTCCGGATGAATATTTAGATAAAAACTATTTTTATCGTGCTTGTTTCCCAAATTCGGAATCGGATGAAGGATTTGAGCGCGGAGAACTTGTTCGCCAGAATAACGACGGTTATATTAAAATAACTCTTGACGCAAAATCCTCAAAAAACAGAGTTTATTTTTTGCGACCTGATGTTGTTAAACTTGTAAATCTTTCCGACAAAGCAATCAGTTTAAAAAACTGGGAAATCCAGGCCAATACCGGTTCGCACGCTAATGAAGTTGCAAAAATAGGCGTTGCAAAACGATTCAGCGATAAATACGGCAAAAATTATGAAGATACTAATCCGACGATAAAACCTAACAATTATTTTTACATAACAGACGACATAGAAATTTTTGCGCTTGAGCATGGGGATGGCGATAACATTTATGGCAACAGCAGCACAGAAACAATTCCTGCTTTTGAAATTCCAAACCATAATTGGGGCTGTCTTTTTATAATTAAGGATGTAACTAATGATACGATTATAACCTCTGATTGTTATTTTAAAGAAGGACAATTTTCAAATGAAATTGTTGAATTATTCAGTCAAAATCGAATTAGCGATGATTATTTTTCTTCCGCGGTTGTAACAGACAGCGGTTCAAATTATTTTAATATCAATGCTAATTTTGATATTATTAATAAAGTTAAAAAAGGAGATTTTAAAAGATGGCGATTGCGTGGATTCCCTAACAAAGGCGGTTATGTTTCTTACACGTTGCTTAATGAATATGACCAAGTTTGTTCCCGAATGCTTGGGAAATCTAATTTAATAAAAGATAATAATTATACAATTAAAAACGCCAATTTTTCTTCTTTAAAAGAGCTGGAAAAAGTTCGGGATATGAGTTCAAATATTTTGAACGCGGCAGAATCATGTTTTATTCTCGAAGAAATAAAACTCGAAGCGGAAGAAACCGGTGCTCATATTAGTGGCTGGAAACCGGCATTTTCGTGTGCTAAAAGTGATGTTTCTGACAATAGTTTTGAATTTGAAAATCCGGGTTGGCCTGCCGGAATTTGGAAAAATCAAACTTTAAAAATACTTTCCGGCGCACAAAATGGACAAACATTTCCTATAGAAAACAATACTGAAAGCAGCATCACAGTTGCCGGAAACTCAACAGAAAGAGAAGAAAAGCTTTCGATAAAAAATGGTGATTTGTTTTCTGTTGGTCCGGGATATTCTACTCCCTTATTTTGTGCAACGCGAAGTGGAGAAATCGGAATCTGGGAATGGAAAAATAAAAATCTGTCAACAAACAATTACACACTTTATATTTTCGGACTTAATGATATGATGGATACCGGAGAATTCCTTGAAGAAAATGATAATGCTGCTTGTGATGTTGAAGTTTACAACTGCAAAACAAAAGAATTTGATAAGTTAAAAAAACGTAGAAAGTGCGGTAAGCAAGACAATTTTAATGCCGGGCAAGTAACCCCCGAACATATTTCCGAAACCGGTGATTTAAAAATAAAAATCATTGCACATAATATTAATATTCCTAATAACCCTTATAAGCCTGATAGAAGTAAATTAGCCTGGTTCAATTGCGCGGTATTGGTTCCTACAGATAATTTGGACAAATAAACCTGTATAGCAATTTGCTGTGTGCTAATATTTTAGCACACAGAATTATTTTTGGTGCTTTCTTATTTCAAGATGCCCACACTGGTCGTGCTGCTGCCAAAGTAATTTTTAAGTAAATGTTCCGTCCTTTTCGGACGGAATATCTTTATTAATCGAATCCTTGCGTTGAAACGCAAGGCTAATTAATTACACCGCTTTGCGGCTGTACTCTTTTCGAGTAACCTCTAATTAGAGGTTACTCGAAAA
>JAOZNZ010000065.1:0-1616 GCA_029933535.1 bacterium
ATTATTTGTTAAATCTGTTCTCTCTAATAATTGTTTCGGCAGTCGCTTTTCCAATTCAATTGAAATTACTTTTTTCACCCTTGGGCTAATTCTGTCTTCTTTATGAAATGCTTGATTTTGTCTTAAAAACTTTGAAACAAAAGTGTCTTTTTCATTAGCAATAACACTGAAAGAAAAAACTAAATTGCTTATTAATATTATAAATAAATAAAAAGATTTCATATTTAACTCCATATATTTTTGTTAATTAATTATCATATTTTACTTGTCCGCCAACCACAGTCATTGTACCCAAATTAGTAGTTAATGTTGTAGTTACATATATTGGCCCAATAAAAACCTGATAAACTTGCTCAATATAAGTTATTTTGTTAATTGAATAATTTCCAGCTTCACTGATGAGTATATAATATGGTTCTTCTTGTTGATTAAGGAGAGGATCATCTACATCTTGCACCCATAATTCAACTGACACGCCATTTTTTTCTGCATAAATTTTTGGGTGGTTGAATGGCAGATTATATAATTTACACACTACGCCGATGCTTTGTGGCACAGTTGCCGTATTATTACCATCTGTATTTTGTATATCACCACCTGCGAGAAAGTTTGTTAGTGTAATAAAGAAGCCGTGATAATTTTGAGCACCATCCCAAATATGGGTTTCCGTATGAATATCTACTACATCTCCATAGGAGTCATCATGAGCCATTCCTTGTGAAGAGTAAGAATAAACAAGCCGTCTTTCGCTTTGACTTGTTATTTCACCCGGACAAGCGGAATAATTAGGCACCATGCCATCGCTGTTTGTTACCATTCCTGCATCTAATTTACCATATTCAAAATGTCTTGGCATTCTTTTATCCTTCTTACCATCATAGTAAATTAGAGCATAATCACCCCACTTGCCGTTAAATGTAATAAGAGGAACTTTTCCAGAATCGTTATATTTGTAAGCCGAACACATTTTAGTGCCGGCACCACCGATTTCCAAAGCATTTTTCATTTCAGGAGTTGTATCGCCAAGCCAGGTGCCTACCCATCCTGTATCCATCCAAATATTTGCAAAGGGAGAACCGCGATGTACACCACCTATTGTGATAACTTGCTCGATTTTTTCGTCAACTTTATCAGGTAAGTATTTTTTAATACATAAATCCGTAAGTGTGGCTCCAAAACTGTGAGCTATAATTGTAACTTTTTGAGTGCCGGAATCCGTATACATATCCTCAATTTTATTTTTATACCTTTCGATGATTTCTGAAATTGGATCGTCTGTTTTGCTAGAATCATAATATAAGTATTTTACAGTATAGCCCATTTTATTTAAAATGATATTGAGTTCTTCAAAATTAGACTCGTCATTCGGATCTTTGGGACCAGCGCGGATACCATGAACAAGAATAATTGGTGTTGATCGCACACATTTAATTTTATATTTTCCCTGAAAATTTGTCATAGTTGAATTAACTTTAACAAAGATTTTCTTAGCTGAATCTAATTTAATAAAAACTAATTGTTTTCTATCAAAAGAATTATTTACAAAAGCATTTGTCCAACCGATTTGTGTTCCGTAATTATTTCCATTAGCCTCGTAAACAGTAATTTCAAGAGGA
>JAOZNZ010000065.1:1716-10156 GCA_029933535.1 bacterium
GATTTGTGTTCCGTAATTATTTCCATTAGCCTCGTAAACAGTAATTTCAAGAGGAATTACCGGAGCGCTACTGTCAAGAGCAGTTTGAATACAATAAATTCCGGGGTCGAGATCGGCGTTGTTTAATGTTACCACTTCAAAAACATCCGTGTCGGCAGGAATATTAATTGTGCCTGCTCCGCTAATACTCCATTCAACATTTTTAAATAACCATCCATCTACATAATTAGTATCATCAGCTTTAATTACACCGCGATAATTTGTATAAGAAGGCACATCGGAATAATCATCGATTCTAAATTTATAATGTTTATTAATTGTTATAAAATATTCATTTGACTCTGATTCTTCACCTTCAATATCAGTAGTAATCATGTAATCCCATTCTTTAGTCATTGTATAAATATCATCAAAGCCGTCATCGGCGGATGTTTGATCAATTGCGCCTGTCAGAAAATAATTGTTATCTATTAAATATTTATTTATATTTTCCGGCAATTTGTCATTATCACTAAAGGTAGGATTATGAACATTTGTACACATTCTAATATCCGCATATTGATTTGGAAACATAAGGTTGGTAAAACACGTAACAATATTTTCATAAGTTGTTGTCATCGAAGCATAATTAACCTGACACATAAAAAAGAAAATTATTAAAAAGCCAAAAGTTATTTTTTTCATTTATTTAACCTCTATTATACCTTTTTTTATTTATAAAGTGAATTCATTTTACAAATCTTAAAATTTAGAAATGAAAAAATTAAATTTCCAATCTGAATTTGTGGGTTCACGATATACATTGAAATAGCCGGTACCGGGCTCAACCCAATACTGATAAAAACCTTCATCATGCGCTGATTCAGGAGTTACCACAATAATTGAATTAGTGTTTATACGATTATCCATAACCTGAACATAATCAACATCTTCAGCAATAGTAACTCGTGCGCTGCGATTTGAAAAAGAATTGTTCATAACGACATTGTCAACATAGGATTTTGTGGTAACAGTATTATCGGAATCACTTGAAGCTGTTTCGGTTGATTTTATTTTGCCATTTACATCAAGTTTGGCTTGGGGCGTATTTGTGCCAACGGCAATACCAATATTACCATTTTTATCAATAGTTATGCCTTTATCCAAAGAAGCGGTACGCGTAAGGTGCCAATTATAGTCACCATCTCCATCAGATTGCAAAAACGATCTGGCGGTTGCACCGTTACCCATATAAAGAGTAACACCATGGTCAGCATCAGCGGTAGCAGGTTTAATTTCCAGTTGACCATACGTTGGTGTTGTTCCTATACCAAAACGACCCCCAAGCAGATAACTGTCGCCATCGCTTCGTAACAATGTGTTAAGATGATCTTCGTCATCGTATAGATAGAGTTGTCCGTCGCCGCCTCCTGTTGATGATATATATAATCCTGCTTTTGTGTTAGAAGGATTGTTATCTGCATCTGTAATTTTCACACCAAAACCGGAATTTATTTTTACTTGAAGTTCACTCGTCATTGTATCCCCAGTCGTATTAACAAATTTATCATCAACATCTTGACCGAGCTTAGTAACTGTTATCGCATTAGAAGCAATCTTTGTTTCGGTTATTGCACCGGTGGCAATATTCGTAGAAGTGAATTCCTTGTTATCTACATAGGCTCTGGTCGCTGCATCTTGTGGATCTGATGGGTCAGCAAGAAAATGTATTTGCTCATCATTCATTAATAAAGGATGGAATAATCTTAATGCTGTATTATGAGTATAATTTGAATATTCCGGTCGACGGGTTAACCAAAGAGCATCATACCAATTCCCATTATTTTCCACCGGAGTCTGTAATGTCCACCAGTAGCCACATCCGCTATTTGTTTGCCACATTCTTATACTGGATATAAGATTGTTGCCATCGGAGTATAAGTCGAATTTATTTGTACGATAAGCAGGATAATGAGATTTTTTCCAATGTTCGTAGTAAAAATCAATGCCGTTAACTAATCTGTTAGTAAAATTAAGAGAACCAATCATAGTATCGCCATCGGCATTTACATATTTTTCATCAACATCTGCCGCAAGCTTGGCTACTGTTACCGCATTAGAAGCAATTTTAATTTCTGTTATTGCGCCGGTGGAAATATTTGCGGAAGTGAATTCTTTATTGTCAACATATTCCTTATTCGCCGCATCTTTTGAATCGGTTGGCGTTATTACATCGTGAATGATGACTGAACCCGGAAAAGCACCATCACCACTTTTAATATAAACATTTCCCGCCAATCCCATCATAGAATATCCAGCTTCAATCTCAACATTACCCCCTTTCATAAAATTACCATCTGCACCGGGTAACTCTATTTTACCACCATAGCAATAGAAAGAGTCTCCACCTCTGAGCGTTAAAGAATCAGCTTCGCCAAAAGATGCATTATTTCCATAAATCATTGCATTATCCATAACCAAATTTCCTGTCATTGTATCGCCTGATTTTTTGAGATATCTGGTATCAACGGAAGTTGTGCTGAGTTTATCAAGAGTAATTGCATTATCCGCAATATTAGTTGTTGCCATTTGTTTAGTGTCAACATACGTTTCAGTCGCAAAACCAGCTTCCATAACATAATTTGTCATACTGTCAAGATTTACTGGTTCAAGAGCATTTTGCGGATCAGTAAGATAATTGACGTGAACTACATCACCACTATCGCGCCATTGTCCCGAAATAGACTCTACATCAATATTAGAATCATCACACTTTACATTATTAAAAACGACAAATTCCTCATTTGAAAATGTACCTTGAATATACAAATCAGCAAATGACATGTCCGACCTGACAATTATATTATTGCTGATAACACTTTGATCACCATAACCTGAAATTGTAATGTTACCATTGCCAAAAACCAGTATGTTAGTTTCATTATGATTTCCCGGCATAAGTTTAACAACTTCATTTTGACCGTTTGATACGGCAGCCAAATAAGCAATGCTTATTTTGTTAAAAGGATTGGTTAAGCTGCCATCACCGGTTGATGAGCCGTCATTTGAAACATAATGTATTTGTGCAAAAGAAAAATTTGCAAATAGGATGATAATAATTGTAAGGAAAGAGTTTTTCATTTTGGTTCTCCGGTTTTATCCACCGCTTTCATTAGCGATAGATTGTTAAATTGAGCGGTTCAATTTTTTGATGCGTCTATTATACTACGTTAAAAATCGCATGTCTATAGTAATTGTTGCCGGATTTGAAATATTTGTTGCTGGAAACGTATCCTAATTGTTGCTAGATTTTTCTAACAACAATTAGTAGATTTATCTATACCGTTTAGCTATATATTGTGTTTAACGGTATTTAAGGTGTTTAGAAAAGCTGCCAAAAAAGGGGGAAATTTAAATATCAGTAAATTTCAATTTATGGGAAATAATTTTTTCATGGTGTAATTCATTTGGTAATTATTAACGCTAACGCTTTTTCAATAAAAGAAAGCCAGTGATTTTTACTTACTTTTAGTATAATATTAATATGAACATAAAATTTTCAATATATTTCCTCTTTATTTTTTTTATCGCAAAATCCGCTTTTGCTGACTATTTGCCGGGAACTGTTCCGCTTACACAATTATATAACTTCGCTTATACTTATGTAACAGGTCTGGCGGAATTTGTTGAACAGCGGATTGATGAAACACAGCCTAGTAGAACAAATGTCTGGAACTGGAATTATACCAATATAGATTCTTACGAAACATCCTGTGCCCCTCATAAAACCAATCTGACTGCTATGCTGAGAATAACGCCAGGTCAGACAAAAGTTGTCAGTAATTTATGGCAAAACATTGGAACCGGAACTTTTTATTCTATTGAAAAATTTTCAATATTTACCGAAAATGGAATAACTGTGCGAGGCCTCGCTGTTTTTCCTTCTTTGACTAACATTGTTCCAGCGGTAATTATTCCCGTTACGGACCCGTTATCACCGGAAATTATTATTGGAATTGATACAAATCACCCCAACATTAGTATTGGTAAAAAATTTCTTGAAAAAGGTTTCGCGGTAATTTGTCCGGTTTTTATTAATCATCAGGAATGGTGGAGCGGTAATCCGACAATTTTAACAAATCTTCTTGATCACAGACGCTGGCTTTATCAACAAGGATACCACATTGGGAAACAACTTATAGGAGACGAAACCGCTGGAATTATTGCTTGCGTTAACTTACTTTCGACCGATCCGAGAATTATAACTAATTCAATTGGAGTAGTAGGACGTGATTTCGACTCGGGCGCAAGCGTGTTTTTTGCCTGTGCTTTAGATGAGAAGATTCAAGCTGTTTTGTTGTCCGGTTATTTTAATCAACGAACAGACATTTGGAAGCAATATATTGAACATCAATTTTTTGGTTTTTTAAATGAATTCGGTGACGCGGAAATTGCTTCGCTTATTGCCCCGCGTCCGTTGATTATCGAATCTCCGATAGATTTCCCGAAAGTTCCTGTAAACACATCATCATCAGAATTTGAACGTGCAAAAATTCATTACGATAATCTTGGCGAAAGCGACAAGATAAATTTTCTAACTCCGCCGGGCGGAACAAATATTTTTGGATGTGATGATGCTATAAGTTTGTTTATTGAATTTTTAAATATTGGAACCAATTATTTTCAGGAAAGTTCACTTGTTTTAACTTCCTCATATTCTCATATTAATCAAATGAGGGCACTTTTCTATGAAACACAAAATTTATATCAACAATTTTGCAGTAATTCATATTCGGTAAGACAAACTTTTTTTTGGGATAATATTGACACGTCATCTGTCGCAAATTATCAGATAAGCACAGAACCTTTTCGTTCAAATCTAATTTATGAAATGTTTGGAAATGTTCCTGATCCGGACATCCCTTTGCAGGCATGGTCATGTGTTTACAAATCAAATGAAAATTTTGTGACTTATCATGTTTTGATGACGCTTTATAGTAATGTAAATTGTTACGGATTGCTTAATGTGCCATATGACATTAAGGAAAATGAAAAGCGGCCGTGCGTGGTTTGTCAGCATGGCTTGGAAGGCAGTCCTAAAATTATTTCCGATTATGCTTATACAAATGTTTATCATTTTTTTGCTGCTCGTCTTGCGGATTTAGGTTTTGTAACTTTTGCTCCTCAAAATCCTACAATATATGGCTCAACTTTTAGAAATATTCAAAGAAGAGCTGCTGTTGTTAAATGGGATTTAATGGGATTTATTCTTCGACAACATCAACGCGGAATAGATTTCCTGTCATCATTGCCGTTTGTTGATTCAAATAAAATTGGCATCTATGGATTGTCTTGGGGCGGTAGAACAGCTTCCTGGATTGGCGCCGCAGAACCGCGGTATTCCGTTGTTGTCAATTCCGGTAATTTTTCTGACGCGGTTCAAAAATACACAAGCATTGAAAATATCTATTCTTATTTATTTCTCGCGGGATATTGGCTGCCGGAAGATGATTTATGGAAATTCAACCGGGTAAATAAATTCAGTCATGCCGAACTTGCGGCGCTAATCGCGCCCCGACCTTTTATGGTTGAATGTGGTTGGGATGATGATGTTCCCAGGTCGGAATGGGCGTCAAATGAATATATAAAAGTTAATCAGCTTTACAATTCGCTTGGTATTTCAAATGAAACACGGATAGAATTTTTTGATGGCGGGCATGAAATACACGGAGTTGGAACGTTTGAATTTTTAAAGGAGAAACTTGATTTAATACCAGAACCGGTTTTTATTTATTATTATTTATTTATAATTTATCATTTATTAAAAATTCATTTCAATAAATGAAATGAATTTTGTAAATGGTGCTTGGAAATGTGAAGATATGGCTGTTTTACAAATTATCAAGTTTAGACAAAATACAGTGTCAGGCACGGACATTACGGACATTAAATAAATAATGAATAATTATTCATTATAGTAAAATTTAGTTTGCCACGCCGTTTTTTTCTGCCATTTCAACAAAACCTTTTCGCATAAACCGGTCTTTTATTTTATCTTTGTTTTTATAGAATTCTTCAATGATTTCTTTGCGCGGCGGCCATCTTATTCCTTCAATTATACTCATTGATCCGTTTTTCTTATATATCTTAGGGTCTTTACCAAGTACATTTCCCATTAATTCTATTAATTTAAATGAACAAACAATGTACATTTTGCTAACAAAAATTGTTCCAAGCCTTGTTCCTCGGGACAAATTGGTTTACCGGTTTTTTGCAAATTCCTTGCAGTTTCATAATATCGTAAGTAAAATTTTTGCATTTTTTGATATAATGTTAAATTAATGCTTGACCGAAAACCCTTGTTTTTAGAAAAACAAAATAAGAACCACCCCACCCGGCATGCGCGTGTTCCGAGATCTCGAGAGGGGACTGGGGAGTTTAATGAACCTAATGGACCCAATGGACTTTGGATAACCGAACATCGAACATCGAACACCGAACACCGAACATCGAACATCGAACACCGAGCACCGAACATCGAACACCGAACATCGAACATCGAACACCGAACATCGAACACCGAACATCGAACATCGAGCACCGAACATCGAACATCGAACATCGAACACCGAACATCGAACACCGAACATCGAACACCGATTTAAGAAATTAATAAATCGAATATCAAAAATCGATGTTCCTTGTTCTTAAATCGAATTGAACAACGAACTACGAACTACCAACTACGAGCCCAAATCATGAATTACACAAATCGAAGGAAGGAAGTATTGAATCGGATGAAAAGAACCGGAATCAATGCATTTTTAATTTCGAATCCTGTAAATATTTTTTATTTAACAGGATTTAATAGTTCTAATGTATTTATTTTTTTAACCGAAAAAGAAACATTTCTTTTTACAGATTTCAGATACGAAGAAGTTGCGCGAGAATTATGCAAAGATCAAAACATAGAATTCATTATTTTGAATAAAAAACTAACGCATCTATTAAAAAGTTTAATTAAAAAATACGAAATTAAAAAAATCGCGTTTGAAGCTGATGATCTTAAAGTTGCCGCTTTTAATTCCCTGAAAAAAAATACGCGGAAAATTAAATGGATTGAAGCGGAATCATGGATTAGTGATGTTCGTAAAAATAAAGATAATGATGAAATCAATATAATTAAAAAAGCTGTTCTGGTCGCTGAACAAGGATTCAAATCCATAAAATCAAAAGAATGGATCGGTTTAACCGAAATCGAAGCGTCAGACCTTTTAGCCGAAAAAATAAAAATAGCAGGGAAGAAAATAGGCGTTCGAGCAGTTCCTTCATTCGATTTCGTTGTCGCTGCCGGTGCTAATGCGGCGGTACCGCATCACTCTCCTGACAACACAATTATAAAAAACAGTGATATGCTTAAAGTTGATTGGGGAGCGAAAGTTGAAGATTACTGTTCAGATATGACCCGCACACTTTATTTTGGCAACCCTCCGGCAAAATTCAAAAAAATATACAATACAGTTTTGAGAGCAAATAAAGCTGCAATTCGTGCTGTTCGTTCAGGAGTTATATTAAAAAATATTGACGCGGCAGCAAGAGAAATAATTGATAAAGCCGGTTATGCTAAAAATTTTGGTCATGGAACCGGTCACGGTGTTGGTTTGGAAGTCCATGATGGTCCAGGTCCTTCACCGCGATGTGTTATTCGTGCATCGAAAGGAATGGTAATAACAATTGAGCCCGGGATATATATTCCCGGATGGGGAGGAGTAAGGATAGAAGATATGGTTTTGGTGACATCAAAAGGTGCTGAGGTATTAACAAGGCTGTGCCGAAATTATTTAACGATTTAACGATTTAATGATGTGGTGATTTCAATAATATCAATCGTATCAATCATATCAATTATATCAATCGTATCAATAATAATGCAGGCACAGCTGAGTAAATTTGCTCTTTGAGCAAATTTGATTTCCCGGTTTATTCTATAATATTTTTAGTGCATTTTCCCTACTGTCCGGAAGAAAAATTTGACAGAATCATTAGTGACAGAATCATTTTAATACAAATTCAATTTCTTTAACTACTCTATGAAATAACATGCAATCATTTTCATAACATGAAAAATAATGATGTGAAATCAGAAATTTAAAATTAAAATAAACTTGGCGAGCTTGATCGTGAGAATACACGTTACTTTGTTAGGCGCCTTGACCGTGGGGATACACGTTATTTTGTTAGGCGAGAGTAAAAAATTATATTAAAGAACACACTGCTATGTAGTTATCAATCAGAAGATTTATCACGCTAAGTTCGCTAAGCCCGCAAAGGAATCAAAATATAAAGAAAAAATTGTTATAAAAAATATAGAGTTTGCAATTTAACCTTTGCGAGCTTTGCGCCTTTGCGAGAGTAAAAAATTATATTAAAGAACACACTGCTATGTAGTTATCAATCAGAA
>JAOZNZ010000065.1:10256-10910 GCA_029933535.1 bacterium
GATTTATCACGCTAAGCTCGCTAAGCCCGCAAAGGAATCAAAATATAAAGAAAAAATTATTGTAAAAATATAGAGTTTTTGATGAATATCACGTTTGGGGTCCAAACGTGGTACTTTTTCTGCAAAGGTTTGGTTTTAAATAAACTTATCAATTAATTTATTGATATATATGCTTTATCTATGCTTGGTATTTGGCGCTGCCGAATGCCAGGATAGGATAGAATATGAACGGAAGTAAAATTAGCCCTATTGCAAATCCGGTTCCTTTGCCGAAATTTGCCGCAAGACCTACTGACATTATAATTATGACAATAAAATTAAATAAAGGGACTAATAGCAGAAGCAGCCACCAGCCGGATTTGTTAGCAATTTTCAGTAAAATATAGATGTTGAAGAATGGGATTAGTACAAGCCAACTCGGTTCTCGTGCTGTAGCACGTTATTTCAATGTTTTTTTGTTATGGGAAATATGGGAGTTATGGGAGTTATGGGAGTTATGGGAGATATGGGAGATATGGAAAGTCTAACTACGTTATTTAGGATTAACCGTAAAATTATTTCAATCGTATCCAACGAAGTAACGCTGTACTCACGTTCATCATATCAATCATATCAATCATATCAATCATATCAATCATATCAATCATATCAATC
>JAOZNZ010000066.1 GCA_029933535.1 bacterium
TATGCCGGGTAAGGTCTAAAGTTTAATGGGTTCGCGTTAGCGCCCGGCGCATGCCAGGTAAGGTTTAAGGTCAAATAACAATTAACTAATAACAATTAACTATTAACTAATAACCATTAACTAATAACTATTAACGTTAATCTATTATCTCAAGCATTTCATCAAAATTATCACAGAAATCCGAACATAAACTTTCCAGTCCGGATTGTTTTATATTTCCGCCTGCCATACCGAGGCATGAAAAACCTGCAAGTCTGACAGAACAAACTCCCGCGCCGCTGTCTTCCATTCCTACAACGGAATTACGGTCCGAGAAATCTATTCCTAGGCCTACTTTTGCGGTTTCAGCGTAAAGCCATGGGTGTGGTTTGGCCTGAAGTTCACCAAGGGTACCCGGAGCACCTTTTTGCAAAGGAAAGCCTGCAGAGACGATAGCGTCATAAAATTCTGCCGGGTCGCCCATTTTCAAAGTTCTGAATGCTGCAACGATTTCCGGCCATGCTTTTTCATATAAGCCTGAAGTAACCAATCCGATTTTAATATTTCTGTCTTTAAGAGCGTATAGGAAATCTTTTAAACCTTCAACCGGAACAAAAGCATTTTCTTTTCCCCGGCCTTCCAGAATATTTTTCATTTCCCGGCGTGTTATTTCCATATAATATTTTCTTGCTTCTTCAAGAGCTTTATCCGGACAATATTTTTTAGTGCAATATTCTAAATGTTCGGACACACTATGTCCGGAAACAAATGGCAAATCACTTTCTTCCAATTGAAATGCTGAATTGTTCAGAAGTTTTGCCGTTACCTGCTCAATAATCCAAATCCAAAAGTCTTCGCTGCGAACGCTTGTTCCATCCAGATCCATTAAAACAGCTTTAACCGGTTTCTCGATTTTCACAGGTAGTACGGGATAAAAAGCCGGGTAACCCAGAGCTGATCGAACGAAAGCTAAAGTATGAGAGTCAAAGAAAATAAATTCTACTTTTTTATCCTGTGATAGTAAAATTTGATTAACGCCATTTTGGCCTACGATAAAATATCCGTCACCTCCGACAGCAAGTCTTTCGAAATCTTTGTAATTTATGTTCATGAGGTAGTTAATAGTTATTCGTTAATTGTTAATAGTTATTAGTAGTGCTCAAGTTTTATCTAAAGCAAGTATATCAGATTTGCATATAAAAAACAAGATACAGCAATGTTTTGTGTGATTTTATTATTATAAGCAAATTAAGTGTTTAAATTAAAAAAGTAAGTATAATTTTTGACATAAATGTTTTCTATAAAAAGTTTTATGATTGATTGATAATACAGCTTATTGTTTGTAATAACTGCTTATAAGCTGAAGTAACCGCTATTTTTTTTGATAAGCCATGATAAAGAATGATGAAATAATTAAAAAAATGATATTTAAACAAAACTTTGCAGTACTGCTTGACAAAGGATTTAAAATATGATATACTGTTCCTCGATTGGATGATAATGATTTTTTTATATTGGGTATACATTAAGAAAAAATCGATTAATTAATTGTTGCAAATAACAATGTGCAAATCACAAACTTTTCAACCAAAGGAGATAAATTATGAAAAATAAAATTATCCTCACTGCTGCAGCATTATTGTTCCTGGCTTCATCAGGAATGTTTGCTGCTACTCTCTATGTCGGTACAGAAGGTTCGGCAATTGGAGACTATTACACCGAAATACAAGCTGCGGTTGATGCAGCTACACCCGGTGATTTAATTCTTGTATCAAATGGTGTATATAACACCGGCGGTGGAATAGAAGCCGGCTCATATCTTACAAATCGTGTTTTTTGTGATATAGCAATTGAAATCCGAAGCGTTGACGGACCTGACACTACTATCATACTTGGCGCACCTGATCCTAACACAGGTGGTCATGGACCGGCCGCTGTTCGTGGTGCATGTTTGCCTATGAACGCCGCCGCGACGATTTCAGGTTTCACATTCTCTAATGGTTATACAGGAATTTCAGGCGATTCCAACCGCGAGCAAGGCGGTGGCGGAGCACGTATCAGACATATGAACCTTATAACCAACTGTGTTATTATCG
Source organism: bacterium (assembly GCA_029933535.1). GTDB lineage: Bacteria > Auribacterota > UBA3054 > UBA3054 > B51-G9 > B51-G9. The sequence goes on from JAOZNZ010000066.1 coordinate 2,076, forward strand.
GTAATTTTGCTTATGGTCGTGGTGGTGGTCTGAATTTACAGGTCGGAACTGCTGCCGATTGTATGATTATCAATAATGTCGCACTGAATAATACGGGTGGTGGAGTTTTTGCTCAAGGGGCCAATATGTATGATTGCATAGTTAAAAATAACACAGGGCCTTTCGGCGGCGGAATATATGGTTATGATACTCTTAAAATTTATAATACAACTGTTAGCGGTAATTCAGCTGTTCACGCCACGCAAGGGAAAGGTGGCGGAATGTTACTCCTGCGCACCGGTGATGTTCAAGACTGTACTGTTTTCGATAACACCGCACAAGTATGGGGTGGTGGAATAGCCACAGAATGGGGTGTTCCTACAATACGCAGATGTACTGTTTACAATAATACTACTATTACTCACAATGGCGGCGGAATATATCTCTATCAAGGCGGTGCAGTTCATGACTCGCTTGTTTACGGGAACGATTCAGGGAATCATGGCGGTGGAATATTTGTAGATAGAGGCGGCTCAGTGTATAGTAGTACTTTTGCTCAAAATACTGCGGTTGGAAATGGTGGTGGTGGATATATTTACACATCCGGCAAAAGCATTAACTGTATTTTCTATGATAATACAGCCGCAGGAGCTGTCAATTTAGGTTCATCACCTGATTGCACCAATTGGTATTCATGCGCCGATCCTCTTCCGGCAATTGCTGAAAGCGGGGGAAGTATTGCTACCAATCCTGCATTTGTAAATGCATCAATTCAAAATTTCCGTTTACAAGTAAGTTCGCCATGTATTAATTCCGGAACAAACGCGTATGCATCATCCACTGATTTAGACGGTAATCCAAGAATTCAAGGTGGAACAGTTGACATGGGATGTTATGAATTCATACCTGAACCTGGTATAATTGGATTAATCAGTTTATTAAGTCTTGCGTTTTTGCGTAGGAAATAGTATTTAATTCCAAAGACTTATATTTCAACTTGCCGGTTTACCGGTAAATTGATAAAGCAGTGGCAGCGTAAAGTTGCCGCTGTTTTTTTTTGTGCGCCCGGCAGGGCGCAATATATTGGAAGACTTTCTTAAACTTGAAAATTGGTAGTTGAGAATTCGGAGTTGAGACTTATATTTTAATAACCAAAAGAGAAGTTTCCTAACGAAGTAACACTGTACTCATGTTCATTTTCAAGTAAAAAGTAAAGAAAGAACTCCGCTACCATCCCAATTCGTGTAATGACCGTGAGTACATGTTACTTCGTCAGCCGTGTTTTACGTGGGCAAAAAAAACCTGTTCCGAGCGCGTTATCGCGCATCGAAACAGGCTGTAAAAGATTAGCACGCTTAGTGCGTTATTTAGGATTTATTTTCTCTTCAAATAAAAGATAATAAATGATAAATAATAAATGATAAATAGACAGGGTTCCGGGATGAACTCATAGCAGCCCATATCAACAGTATTGTCATAAATTCTCACATTGCCGTCCAAATCAAAAGGCATAGGAGCATAAGCGTTATTACCCGCATTTACACAAGGTGAAAATCCCGGCAAATAAAAATTTCCGGCAGCAATGTCATTAAATTCCGGATCAACCGAAATATTATTTGTTCCGTCCGGCAGTGGTGTTGTACAAGTAAAAGCCATTTCAGTAAACGTGCCGCTGTAATTGTCATCATCACTAAAAGATGCAGCATAGTCGGTATTAGAATAAATAATGCTGTTAAAGACAGTTCCGCCATTTATAAAATATATTCCGCCAATGTTTGTATGAGCGATATTTGCCGCAATAGTACAATTATACGCGGAACCAACTTCATAGAAACATATTCCTCCACTATTTATCGCGGTGTTACCGTTAATCAGAGTATTGCGAATTTCACCATCTTCGCAAAACACTCCTCCGCCTAGCGGAGCGAAATTATCACGAATAATAGTGTTGAAAATATTTCCACCATGATTACAACAAATTCCACCGCCATGTCCGCCCGCATTATTTCCTTCAACGATACAATTAGAAACAGTACCACTGTTTCTGATCAGCACTCCTCCACCGCCTCTATGAGTATTTGGGTCACCATCATTTAAAGTATAGCCGTTTGAAAGGGTGAAGCCTAATAGAAGCGCATCGTTTTCAAGATAAGCACTACGTACAGCATTCGATCCGTTACCTAAAGTTATAGGATCAGCCGCACCGACAATGAAAGTATTTTCAGCGCCTGAAACGCTTTGAACAGTTATTGCTTTGTCAATCATAACGCGGTTTTTTAATGGAGATGCTGAACCGGGATAGTTTCCTGAATTATAGGTTCCGTCAGCAACGAGAACCATTTCGCCGTCAAATGCCACGTCGACAGCGTCCTGGATATTTGTTGCGGCAGTAGCCCACGAAAGATAAGGATCAACCGGTGTTCCGGAATTATTAACATCCACATAATGAATATTCGCGTTTTCAACTACCAGGATCGTAATTGAATTAGAAACACCGGCAGGGAATGTACCGTTATAAGCTGTAAGTACAACTTTATATTCACCTACAGTGCTCCAGGAATGAGAAACTTTAAATTCATTAATTTCAGCCGGTGAGCCATCACCAAAAGTCCATTTGTTTCCGGAAAGTTTCCCGTCAATATTTGTGAAGAAAGTAACTAAGTCATTAGTTTGAGCATAATTTTTTTCAGTGGAAATCGCAACGGTAAGTTCACCTGTAATCGCACTTGGGTAAACTTCATCGCATCCGATGGAAGGAGGATCTTTCCAAGTTTCACCATCAATGTCAACACCATAAGTAAGTATATACTCTCCCGAGCCGACACAAGGTGAATCTGCCGCAATGTGCGACATAGACAAGAGTTTAGGTTCTGTGGTAATATTACCTGTGCCTGCTGCTGCGTCAGGAGTTGTGCAGCAATAACTATAAACACTTGCACTTCTGTTAGGATTAAGCAGTGCGGAATTATAATAAACTATGCAGTTATTTATAGCGCTGTTGGCTGTACCGCCGTTTTCACAAGTCCCTCCGCCATCATTTCTTGCGGAATTCTCAATGATTGTGCAGTTCTCAATTATTGATGGAGCATAACAATGTATTCCTCCGCCGAGATCGCCTGAAGAATTACCGTAAATAAGGGAATTGTGGGTTTCGCCACCGTCTGAAAGCACTCCGCCGCCTTTTGCTCCGGTAGTATTATTACGAATAATGCAATTGATGATGTAACCGCCATGATTACAATTAACTCCGGCGCCGTAACCGTTTGCGGTGTTTCCTTCAACGATACAATTAGTAATAATACCGCCAATACGAAGTAGCGCTCCCGCTCCGCCTCTTGGATCATTTCCATCGCCGGAAGTTTGTGTATATCCATTCGAAAGAGTGAAACCTGATAAAACCGAGCCGGCAATAAGATAAGAACATCGTACAGCATCCGGTCCGTTTTCTAAAGTTCCGGGATCAGGTTCACCGAGAATGAAAGTGTTTTCGGGACCTAAAGCACTTTTAACAGTTATTGCTTTGTTAATAAAAATCCGGTTCTTTAATAGTCCTGAACCTGCCGGCCGGCTGCCGGAATTATATACGCCTTCAGCAACGAGAACTTTATCACCGTTAACAGCGATGTCGATAGCGTCCTGAATATTTGTCGCGGCAGTTGCCCAAGACAAATAAGGAGAAGCCGGTGTTCCCGGATTATTAACATCTACAAAATGAGTATTTGCATTTTCAACAACCTGAACAGTAGCCGTTTTAGAAATTCCCGCGGGATATGTGTTGTTAAACGCGGTAAGAACAATTTTGTGATCTCCTACCGAACTCCATGAACGGGTAACTTCAAATTCATCTATTTCCTGTGGAGATCCATCATCAAAAGTCCAGGAATTTCCGGAAAGTTTCCCTTCAATATTTGCATAAAGAGTTACTGCTTCATTAGTTTGAACAAAAAATTTACTGGCGGAAATCACAACATAAAGTTCGCCAGTAAGACCATCCGAGTAAAATTCATCGCAACCCATAGATGGAGGACTTTGCCATGCTTCTCCATCTATGTCAACTCCAACAGAATATGTGGAACTTCCAGCACCTATGCATGGTGAATCCGATGCAATGTGTGACATTGACAATAATTTAGGCTCGTCAGAAATATTGCCGGTGCCGCTTGCTCCGTCCGGAGTAGTGCAGCAGTAAAGATAAGTTCCATTACTTCTGTTTGGATTAACGGGAGCGGAATTATAATAAACTATAGAATTAATTATGGAGCTGTTTGTGGAGAGAGCGTTGTCAAAGGTTCCTCCGCCTTCTGTCATCGCTGTATTTCCAACGATTGTGCAGTTTACAACTATAGGTTCGAAGTAAGAATAAAAACCGGCGCCTTTGTCCGCGGTATTATTGTAAATCAAAGTATTGTGCACTACGCCGGGACTGCAAAACACTCCTCCGCCTTTTGATCCCGAAACATTATTACGGACAATAAGATTGAAAACATAACCGCCGGAGTTACAATTAACTCCCGCTCCATAGCCGTGCGCTGTGTTACACTCAACAATACAATTAGAAATGGTACCGCCAAGTCTGAGCAGAGCGCCCGCGCCGCCTCTGTTAGCATTTCCGTCGCCGGAAGTCTGTGTATATCCATTTGAAAGTGTAAAGCCTGATAAAAGCGAACCTGAAGCAAGATAAGCACAACGAAAAGCATCCGGGCCGTTACCTAAACTTCCCGGATCCGGTGCGCCGACAATAAAAGTTTTTTCGGGTCCTGAAACACTTATAACGGCAATTGATCCTTCAATCAGAATCCGGCTTTTTAATAAACCTTCCGAAACTGCACGACCGCCTGTATTATATACGCCGTTAGAAACGAGAACCAAATCCCCGCTGAAAGATTCGTCAAGAGCATCCTGAATGTTTGTATAATAAGTACCTGAAGATGTTCCTCCTGTGCCCACATAATTTGTAAAGGCGTAATTTGCTGATACTTTTGGTGAAGCGAAAAACATTAACATAAGAGTTGCAACAATACTCCATTTAGTAAAGCCAAGCTTATTGCATGAGGATTTGAAGTAGTGGAGAGTTTTTTTAACGGTTGATTTAACATTTGTTTTCATCATAGTTCCTTCAAGTTTAATTTAATTAAGTTAATAAATTGCACAAAATATAACTTAGTAATAATAATATCATATATCTAATTGAAAATCAAGTGCAAATTTTTCCTTTGAATCAAAAATGTAATAATACAGCATTGATGCACTGTCATACTTATTAGTATTTAGGCCGTACGTACTTTAAAGTTTTTAAATCCGGAAATATGTGTCTGTTAAATATCTATGTTAATAGATGTTAAACAAAAAATTGCACTATGGCAAACTTTTTAAAACTTTTCCAATTGCGATTTTGCAATTCTTTGGTGAAAATGATACAATTATTAAAATTTAAACCAAAAAATAAAATATTATTACAATGAAAATACTTATTATCTCTGACTTACATAGTAACATTTGCGCATTGGAAGCTATTTGGAAACAAGAACATGATAGTGATGCTGTTTACTGTGCAGGGGATTTGGTTGATTACGGGCCATATCCTAAAGAAGTGCTGAACTGGGTGCAATCTCATGATGTTCACTGTGTACAAGGAAATCATGACCGGTGGCTTGTAAATTGTTACCGTGATGGAAACACGTTAGAGTGTATGCCATTGGATGAGCGTACCTGGGCATACCATAATGTAAGTCTGTTAGACGAACGGGACATCAAATATTTGGAGCAATTACCCGCGACAATTACATTTGAATCAGATGGTGTAAAATATGGCATAACACATCTCTATCAAGAGTATGAAGAAATAGTCAGTATACACGCGTATAAAGAATTTCTTGAAAAAGACGCCCAAACAGGGGACGGGACTTGCATCTCAAAATTTATATTTGGGCACACACATAGACAAGCAGTCAGATATTTGAGTGATAAACTGCTGTGGCTGAACCCGGGGAGCGTATCATATCGTCGGAATGATGATCCGGATCAAACTGCCCACTACGCTACAATTACCGATGGAACGATAGCATTAAAACGGTTGGCATACGATATAAAGCCATTACGCAGATATGTGAATCAAGTATCTCTTAAAGAAGCGGAAATGAATGTTGCCAAACAGTTTTTTGGGCCACGATGAAAATCATTTTTTGAAGACCCCCTAATTAGACGACGCTCGAAAAGGGGTGGAACATCTGAATCCTGAAAGTCATCTAAAGCAATTCCCCCTTTCCTAAAGGGGGTTAGGGGGATTTTCTCTTTCAATTAGCATGAACTATTTCATTAGTTTTTCGATGTCTTTGGCGATTATTAAATGGTTTCCTCATTTTTTTGAAATTTTTGTTTATTCCAATTTTTTTAAATCCCCCAACCCCCTTTAAAAAAGGGGGACTTTAACGCCGCTTTGCGGCTGAACCCTTTTCGAGCAACGCTTAATTAGGACGCTGGGGAACCCGGCATACGCGGGTCGCAGCAGCGTCCCTCCATCATTCCATTTCCGTGCCTATCGGCCCATCCTTCCAAAAGGAATCTGCTACTACTCACTACTCGACTACTCACTATTAACCCCGTCAATGTCCTGGCTTACCTGCGGCGTAAAAACGCGAGCCCGAGTAAAAAGCAGCCAACCAAAAACGTTGCAGGTTCAGGTATTCCGATAATATCGACTTCTCCAATAGTTGAACCGCCACTTGATCCCTCTACTTTATGTGTAAGATCAACCCATGTAGTATCCATAACACCGAGGAATCTTATTTTTATTGATGTAACGTCATCTGCAAGAGATCCATCCGGAACGGTATCATATAATCTTGCTACACAATTATAATCTGCATAACCATCGCTGCTTTCCCCCCATTCCCCAAAACTCACAGCACCTATATAGGTGTAATCGTCGGCATCGGTGCCTGTAGTAGAATAATAAACTTCTCCATAAGTAAAGAGCCTAGGATCGCCCGCTCGGCTGAAGACTTGAACAGCCTGAACTATTTTGGGTGAATCAAAATCACAATTCCATTCCAAAGTCAGCGGTGACGGTATTGGTGCGTCCCACAGAAGTACTCCGGTTCCTCCCACAGTAAGAGGTTCACCGGCACCAAGCTCACCATCTACAGGTGAATTGAATAAAAATTCAAATTTATTACTGATGAACTCTTCATATGTATGCATTCCGCCGGCAACTATATAATTTGTTGAGCCGGATAATTGGGCTAAATCATCGCATTGCGGCTGAAACGGTAGATTTTCAAGATTATTTTCCCAAAAATATTCGTTGGTTATTGTTGTCGGTTCAGGAACTTTAATAATGTCTAATTCGTAAATTACACTTCCTGAAGCTCTCGTATAAAAATCATTTGTGATTGTGCCGGGATCTAATTTAATACCGCCCGGAATACCTCCGCCGTCATACCCGCAGTTTTTCTGCACGAATTTTACGGATGTGACATTAGTTGCAATAACACCGTCATCAGGATCATACAATCTTGCCAAACAATGTTCACTTACGTAATTAGTACATGGATCTCCTGATTCGCCGAAAGTTGCTGTACCCACATGAGTGTAATCTGAATTATTAGTTGATATCCAAACTTCAAACCAGGTAAACAAACGTCGATCACCCCAAAAGCTAAAAACGTGAACTTCCGCAATTTCTTTTGGAATATCAAAATCACAGCGAAATGTCGTATCGGCACCGGGACTTACTCCATCCCGAAATATAGCTCTAAATTCAGGTGAATGAGGACCATAACTGCCGTCAACATTTGAATTAAACATAGAATCCAATACATCGCTGGCACTATGCAATGCCCCGGCTGTAATATATTTTGTTGAGCCGGCAGATTGAGCTAAATCATTCGCTTGCGGCTGAATTGAGAGATTCGCCAAGACATCGTTCCATTCATATACGTTAATAATTGATGCTTGCATTACAACAGTAAGTGACAAAACGAATGACACGAGAATCATTTTAGTAATAAATTTTTTCATAATTTTTTATCCTTTTGTTTTTTACAATTATATTTATTGTTTATATTATATCACATAATTAATCAAAATTCAAATGCAAGGCAAAAAATTGCAGTGGGCTTGATATTTTGCATGAAATATAATATAATATAAATGTTACTTAAAACAATAAACATATAAAAATGAAAAAAATAAAGCACACGCAGGGCGCTAATCGTGAAATCTTAATACCCAAATCCCAATGTAAAACACGGATGTTCCACTTCAATTCCGGTAAATTACGGACCACGGATTATTCCGGTATCGCGTTAGTAGCGGTTCTCGCTATATTAGTTGTGCTCGCAATAATGGCGGCATCGTTTACTGTTTTAATGAATATCGAAAGCAAGCAAAGTAAAGTTCATATCGCTTCTCAGCAGTTGGGGCTGCTTATTAATTCCGGTCTCGAATATACCAAAGCAATACTTACGGCCGATGAACTCTGCTCTGACAATCGTATTAGTTCTATTTATGATTTAACAAAATCACCCGGATATTCCCGATGGACAATTATGAAAGACGGCACGGGAAAAATAATTGGCAGATACAGAATACAAATCGAAGATGAAGCCGGTAAAGTAAATGTTCAAAAAGCTTTTCTATTAAAAAAATCTAAAGGATCAGGATGGGATACAGGTGAAATAAACCTGCCTCTCGCTCTTGGCGTTCCACCTAAAACCGCCAAAAGACTTATTGACTACCGCTTTGGGAAAAATAAACTCCCGGGAACTCGCGGAGATGACGACCATAACAATCTGATTCTAATGGCAGACGGGATTGATAATAACGCAAACGGAATAATTGATGAAGAAAACGA
>JAOZNZ010000550.1 GCA_029933535.1 bacterium
TTTTGCTGCTGCTGCCTCAGCGATTTCGAAAAATCTTCTCCACCTGCGGTAATAGTTGATGATTCAAGAATTTTAGTGCTTGAGAGAAATAATTTTACGGCATTGATATAATTTGTTTTTTTTACGCTGACACTTGCGAGTTTACCGATAATATCAGCGGTATAAGGATAATTTTTACCGAAAAGAAGTTTAGAAATTTTAAGTGCTTTATTATATTCGTTTACCGCGGTATCGTAGTTATTGAGTTTAAAATTGATGTCACCAAGTAAGACAATGGAACCCATAGTCATTCTGTGGTTTAGTGAATGAAATTCCAGGGCTGCTTCATAAGCTTTTTCAGCATATTTTTTAGCGAGAGTATATTTTTTTTGAAGGAAATATAGGTTCGCTAAATTTTTTAAATTAAAATCCTTGCCTTCGCAGGGGTAAAGCAGTGAGTCATAAAATTTGATATTTTCCAAATATATTTTTTCTGCTTCTTTATATTTCTTTTGCTCCGAATAAATTCCCGCGATTTTGATTTTGATTTTACGCGAATCATGTGTGTTTTCTCCGATTAAAGCAATTCGCTCTTTCAAGGCACGTTTTAAAAGTGGTTCGGCAGCTTCATAATTGCCTATGCAACGGTAAAGTGAAGCCAGGTTGTTCATCGATACGGTTAATTCATAAGCATTTGTATCTAATGTTTGTTTGTAAATATCAAAAGCTTCTTTGTAAAGCTTTTCCGCTTCCGCGTATCGGGATTGTGTGTGTCGTAATAAACCTTTAGTATTTAATTGATTAGCAGTACACGGATGTATTCTGCCAAGTGCCTGTTCGGATGAATTAATACCAAGATTGTAGAAATGCTCTGATTTGTCGTATTCACCGATAAGTCTGTAAACATTACCCAGCCCGTAGTAAGTCTCTGCGGTATAGGAGTTAGTATGTCCATAAAGAATTTTATGAATATTCAAAGCTTTATAATAATAAGGAAGTTCATCTTCATATTTCCCGTTATAATAATATGACATTGCCATTTGATCATACAATTCCGCTACATAGGCATTGTTAGTTCCGGTCTTTTGAATAGCCGCATCAAGTTTTTGTTGTATAATCCTTCTCCCTGCTTTAAATTTACCTTTTCCATACAATGCTTTAAGTTCGGCTTTGAATTCTTTGGTCACTTGATCGGCACGGGATAATGTGACAAACAGCAGAGATGTAATCAATAATATCTGATAATACTTTAAGAACATTGATTGGTGCTGCAAAGAAGCTGTTAATAGTTAATAGTTATTTGTTAATAGTGAGTAGTGGGTAGTCAAATCGTGAGTAGTGAATGCCGAAGATCCGCCGAAGTGGGCAGGATGGTTCGTTTGGTGTTGGTATTCGGTAAATATCAGGCACTATAAATCAGTCCGGGAACTAAAGGGTAGTTTTTTCAGTTTTATTGGTCGTTGGTGGATGGCAATCGTTAGTTGGCGACGCTATGCCGCGAAGAATGATTTCCTGCACTTCAGCTTCAGGAGATGAATTTAGCTTTTCTACAAGATAAAATGACCCGGTAATTATAATAAGACTTGCTGCCAAACTAAGAATCGTTATGCCCATGGGGTGCGAGAGAGAAAAAAAATTTAAAATACGGAATTTAAATTTCAGTTTGTTTGAAGTTAATATTTGCAATAGCATTCTGAATTCATTATCAGTTTTTTCACGAATTTCAATTTCTTCAATTTCTTCCGGTGTAGATGTTCTTTCAACATATTTTGCTATCAGATTATAGTCAATATCTTCAGGCGTTATCGTCTGTGAAGGTGTATTTTTCATTTCGCGATAATAATCACGAAGTTGTTGTTCAATATTATCTGTTTTCATTTTGTTCACTTTTCCACGATTAAAATCATTGGCTGATATCATATTTCATAGGACGTCGGGGACGACGTCCCTCCATTCCTCCACCATTCCATCATTCCATCATTCCATTCTTCATTAATATATACGCAAGCGAATCAATTTTGTTGCAAAAGAGTTTTAAGCTTTTCATGAATTTTCTTAAGCTGCCTGCTTATTTTTGATTTACTGCACTGAAAAATATCTGCGATTTGCCATAATTTTAATTCCTGATAGTAATATAACTCAATAAGATTTCTCTCGTATTCAGGAATCATCGTAAGAACGTCTATAAGTTCTTCATAACTTTCATTTTCTATTAATTCAGGTTCTTTCTGCTGTTGTAATTTCTCAGGTTTGTCTGAAAAGATAACAAATCCTCTTGTTTTCATTTTTCTGTGGTGACTTAACACAACATGACTAAAAACAACCGATAAATAAGTTTTTAATGATGAGGAACCGTTGTAACGTTCAAGTGCTCCTTTCGTCTGTCCCGGTTTACCAAGAAGTTTTAAAATAAATTCAGAAAAAACGTCATCGAAACAATGAGATACGTGATATTTGCGAGCTATAATAATGCAATCACGCTTATATGTAGATATAAGTTCCGTCCATGCGTGTTCATCTTTTTGTACGCAGTCAGCGGCAATTTTGATATCTTGATCATGCATATTTTACATTATTTTAGTGTTTACTAATAGTGCTTTCAGATGAACATTAAACATGATACAAAGTATACCCATTCGCTTATTTTTTGTCAAGGTAATGCGTCACGTGTGTGTCAAGTTTATAAAAAAATATCACTACCATCCCATAGGTTAAAATTTAGCAATTAAACCATCGATAAATATTATACTTTATATTCGATTTTCCAGAAAACAATATTTAATCTTTATTATTTTGTTGATATTTCCTTTGATAATAGATAAGCCTCTTATGTAAGCCATTTCGTTTGCAAAAA
>JAOZNZ010000551.1 GCA_029933535.1 bacterium
TGATGAATACCGGTGATAAACCGGTTGAATCAAAAAATGGATTGCTGACAACTATCGCTATAGCCATTGACGGAAAAATTGATTACGCACTTGAAGGAAGTGTTTTTGTTGCAGGAGCTGCAATTCAGTGGCTTCGTGATGAACTCGGTTTAATTGACAGTGCTGAAGAAACCGAGATTATCGCTCAAAGGGTAGAAAGCACTAATGGAGTATATATAGTTCCTGCTTTTGCCGGACTCGGCTCGCCTTATTGGGATATGTACGCGAGGGGAACAATTGTAGGATTAACCCGGGGAAGTAATCGTTCTCATATTGTCAGGGCTACACTCGAATCAATTGCTTATCAGACACGCGATTTATTAGAAGCTATGCAGGAAGATTCCGGAACCGCCATTTCGGCATTGAAAGTTGATGGAGGAGCCGCGCAAAATAATTTTCTAATGCAATTTCAGGCGGATATTTTAAACGCGAAAATTATTAAACCTGAGATTACTGAAACAACAGCTCTCGGTGCGGCATATTTGGCAGGACTGGCAGTTGGGTTTTGGAAAGACAAATCGGAAATTGAAAACATACGTGAAATCGATAAAGAATTCGTTCCGAGAATCAGTGATAAAGAAAGAGAATCTTTATACGAAGGGTGGAAAAACGCAATTTCATGCACTTTGCATTATAGCGCCAGGGGGATGAATGGATAATTGGTGTCAGGTGTCAGGTGTCAGGTGTTCAATTTAATTTTACTTTTTACTTGAGAATTGAGAGTTGAGAGTTCGCGAAGCGCCCGGAGAATTTCGGGCGAAATTGGAACTTCTTTTTGTTATTAAAGCATAAGTCCCAAACCCAAAGCAAGGATGCTTTGGTTACTATAAACTTCTAAAATCTTAAATCGTTAATCGATATTCGGTTAATTGAAATTCGCGTGAGCGCCCCGCGTATGTGGGGTTAATTTCAATTATGGTACAAGAAGTATTCGGTGTTTGCGAAGCACCCGGCGAATGCCGGGCGGTGTTCAGCCCCAGCATGCGCAGGGCGCTAACGCGAATCCAAGATCCAAAATTCTTATCATTCTTTTACTTCATCTGAGCCGTTCAGATCAACAATTTTGTGTTGTTTTTTATGGTATTCTTTTGGTGAAAAGCCTGCAAACCCCTATGAACACGCGGATTACACTAATTTACACTGATTTTAATACAAATTTAATTGTAATTTTATTTAATTTTTCTTTTTATTTTTTTATTCGTGTAAATCCGTGTAATCCGTGTCTGAATATTTTAAATTGGTAAATTCCAACAGCGTTATTTACTTGAAAATTGAGAATTTCTTCCACGAGCGCCTACGGCCTCGGGACAAGTTGTTGATTATGAACGTGAGTACAGCGTTACTTCGTTAGGATTATTTAAATTTCCCCTTAACTTAGCGCTTATGGAACAGCGCCCCTCCAGCCCGAATACCGGATACCGATTACCATTGCGCGCTTCGCGCAATTCGCGCTAATACGCGATTACCCTCCCATTGCGGCATTGAGAATTTTTTCCTGAGTTGCTTCTTCGCGTGAAAATTCCGCGGTGACTTCACCAAGATGCATTACAATTATTCTGTCCGACATGGCAAGCAGTTCAGGCATTTCGGATGTGATAAGTAAAATAGCCATCCCTTCGCTTGTCCACTCATTCATCAACTCATAAATTTCATGTTTAGCGCCAACGTCAACTCCTTTAGTAGGTTCATCAAGCAATAAAACTTTAGGATTAGTTTCCCACCATTTCCCGAGTGCGACTTTCTGTTGATTTCCGCCTGAAAGTGTTTGAGTTTCCTGCAAAACAGAATGCGATTTAATTCTTAATCTTTCCGAGCAAGTTTTTGCCGCATTTAATTCTTCACCTCTTTTTATAAATCCTTTTCTTGTAAATGATTTTAATGACGGAAGAGTAACGTTATCGGCTATACTCATATTCAAAACCAGACCCGTAAGTTTTCGATCATTGGTCAATAAAGTTAGCCCGCGACTAATAGATTGTGCCGGAGTGCCAACTTTGTGTTCGACATCCTCAATCACAATTTTTGCAGGGATGTTTTTGCCGTAAGTGCCGAATAAACCATTAAAAAGCTCGGAATTTCCGGAACCTTGCAATCCCGCTACTCCAAGAATCTCTCCCTCCCGAACTTTAAAGGAAATGTCTTTTACCGCTTTGAACGGGCCGCCTGTCGGATCGTCAATCGAACAATTATCAACCTGGAATTTAGTTTTTCCGAGTGACGGAATTCTTTCGGGAAATTGTTGAGTCATCTCGCGACCGACCATCCAGTTTACGAGTTTATCCTGGGACAAATTTTCATTGGAATCGGTACCAACATATTCGCCATCTCTCAAAACAGTTATTCTGTCGCCTATGCTGTAAATTTCTTTCATTTTATGTGTAATATAAATAATCCCGCATCCCTGTTTTTTCAGTTTCTGAATTATCTCAAATAACTTTACAACATCAGGTTCATTAAGTGCACTTGTAGGTTCATCAAAAATAATTATTCGCGCGTCAATTGCCAGGGCTTTAGCAATTTCAATCATCTGCTTAACGCCCATCGGGAATTCTTCTACCGGTTTATTAACATCAATTTCCAATCCAAGGCGGGAAAGAAGTTTTCGCGCTTCAGTTTCCTGCGCAGAGCGATTCAGCCATCCTGTTTTACCGGAGATTTCACGACCGAGGAAAAGATTATCAACAACGGAAAGTTCGTTTATTAATGATAACTCCTGATGAATAACTGTGATACCCGCTCGCGCGGCATCGTGAACAGAATTAAATTTACACAATTGATTCTGAACGTATATTG
>JAOZNZ010000552.1 GCA_029933535.1 bacterium
CCGAACACCGAACAACGAACAACGAATAATGAACAACGAACATCGAACATCGAACATCGAACATCTATTAACGAATAACTATTAACGAATAACTATTAACTATTAACTATTAGCGAATAACTAACACCACCTTTCTTTTTGAAAGTCTTTTTGGTATAATATCGAACAGTAATAATGAAATAATACTTTATAATCCGCTAAATGGAGATATATTTATGCCTTGCGGACGTAAAACAAGAAAGAAAAAAATTAATAAGCATAAACGTAAAAAACAATTGCGGGCAAACCGTCATAAAAACAAATAATTTTGATGTTGTTTTAAAAACAGTAATTGTGCTATCCTTATTTTTAGGATTGGCTACGAAAAATTCTTTTGCAAATTCAAAAAGTGATTCTGATTTCACTACTTATTTACATCGCCTGGAAGCTGTTCGCGACCGGGCGTTAACATATGCTTATTATCTGCGGTCAGCCTATTTAAGAAAGCGTGTAAATCATCTACTTTCATCAGGCAGAAATTATCAAAGGGCTCGAAATGACATTTTCGAGTCCGTTTTTCTGCTTGAGCGAACTCTCGAATACTCTCCTCGTTCAACTGCTCTTTGGCTGGAATATGCTAATCTCAATGGTCAATTAGGCCGAATAGATAAAGTGATTCAATCCTATGAGCGACTTGTTAAATTATCACCATCATCAGATTTTTTTCAACGACTCGGTACTCTTTACGAACTATCTGATAAATCTGAACTTGCTATTAAGCAATATGAACTTGCAGTTCAGTTGGCACCTGACGATACAACTTTGAAAGAACGTATTATTGATGTGCATATTGGACGAGCGTTCAAAGATGCCCGTGAAGGTAATTATGAAATATCAAAAGCACAATTCATTAATGCGCGTAAGAAATTAAAAAAACTTATTAAACATCAAAACAAAGCAAGATATATGCTTAAAGAAGGATTGCTTTGCGAATTGCTTGGTGAACCGGATAATGCTCTTAAAGCGTATGAAACGGCAATTCAACTTGATCCTGAAGAAACTGATGCTTATATTAGAGCTTCGAAAATCTATTGTTCGATGGGGGATGCTGATTTGCGTGCCGGTAAACAGGAAACAGCGAAAACTAATTATACATTAGCATCGGAACTTATGCTTAAAGTAGTCCCGGAGCGTAAAAGTAAATCCGAGCTTCTTAATTTTACTGCTTATGTTCTTGCGCTATCAGGTGAGAAACTTGATTTTGCAGAGAAACTTGTTAAAGAAGCTTTGAAAAAAGATGAAAAAAACAGTGCGTATATCGATACTCTCGGTTGGATTTTATTTAAAAAAGGTGACACAGACGATGCACTTGAAAAAATATTGCATGCGAATCAAATAGGCGGTGATGACCCGACAATGTTTGATCATCTTGGTGATATTTATTTTAAGTTAGGGCAAACAGAAAAAGCAAAAGAAATGTGGGGGAAATCTCTCGGTATGGATGTTAATAATATTTCTGTCAAAAATAAATTGAATGAACTACGCTAATGTCAAAGGTTAAAGGTCAAAGGTCAAAGGTCAGATGTTCTGCAAAAATAAACTGGTTTCTTAACGTTGAAGATTTAAGATCTGATGAATATCATCAATTACAAACTTTCATGCAGTGTGTTAGTATTTATGACACAATTCATTTGAAATCCATCGATGATGATATTATTGAGCTTATCGATTATGATAATAAATGCAGGTGTCTTCCGGAACATAATATTATTGTTAAAGCCGCTCGTAAATTAAAAAAAATATTCAACATTAAATCCGGCGTTTCTATTTCTATCGAAAAGAATATTCCGGTTTGTGCCGGACTAGGTGGTGGATCGTCAAACGCTGCGGCGGTTTTGAAAGCTTTAATTTCTTTATGGCACATAAATGTTTCCGATAATAATTTGAATAAAATTGCTGTTTCTATTGGGGCTGATGTACCGTTCTTTCTAGAAACTAATGCCGGGATATGTGAGGGGATTGGAGAAAAAATTGTAAAAGTAAAGGCAAAGATTTATCATCTTGTTTTATGGAATCCCGATGTTCAGCTTTCGACAATAAGTGTCTATAAACAGTTCGATCAAAAGAAAAGAAAAAGAAGGGAAATCTGTGAATTCATCAAAGCTTATTCATCAGGTGATTTATCAGTAATCGCAAAAGAAATTTGGAATAATCTTGCTTTTGCTGCCGAAGAACTTTTCCCTGAATTAAAAAAAATGAAAGAAACTTGCGTAGTGAACGGTGCAATCGCTTCCTGGATAAGCGGTAGTGGTCCGACAGTCATCTCGTTATGCGCTGATGCCGGCGCGGCAAAAAAACTTGCTGACAAATTAAGGGAAGAAAACAATACAGATTTTATTTGTGAATGTACAACGGAATAATAGATTTTGAAAAAGCTTCTGAAAACAATTTTTAAATTAATTTTATTCGTAATTATCGCGATAGTTATATTATTATTTGCATTTCCTGAAATGCTTTCACGTAAAACCGTTAAATATTTTCTCCCTAATATTAAATATTCCGTTGGAAATATCGCATGGAAAAAATACGGCTTGGACATTTATGACCTTAATATAATTGTGCCGGGCGCCACTTGTGATTTGCATCGCCTTTCTTTAAGAGTTAATAATGAAAAAGATTTTCAATTGTTCATTGGCGCCTATGACGGTTTGATTGATTACACACAAGTTTCATTTGAGCATAAAAAAGCGGAATCAGAAAAGCGGTCAGAGGATATTTTTTCATTTGATGAAATCCCGTTAAAACTTTTGTTTACAGCAAAGAATATAGATATAAAAACTTCTTACGGTATT
>JAOZNZ010000067.1:0-7097 GCA_029933535.1 bacterium
TGCGGGCAATCCTTTGAGGGGAAAAATAGAACCTTCGATACGCGTAGCGTTTCATCTTGATTAATACATCATCAGACACAGAAGAAAGATTAAGGGTAATGCCAGAATATTCGGAGAAAGCCTTTTCTCTTACCATAGCGCTTAGACGAGGATCAGACTCCACAATCTCAGTCCCGGGAAACGGATTCAGAAAGAAGAAACTGGCAATATGTAGGGCTTGAAGAGTTACCGAAGATAGCATTTGAAGACAAAAGGCGATTATGGATTGTAGTTGACACACGAAAATTACGGATAAAGTTAAAAGATGTTGAAAATGATTTTGAGATAACTGAAATCGATTCTTTTTATCCGTCAATATACCTTTTTAAATCTAAGAAATTACTTGATTGGGGCCAATTAATAAACGCTTCACAGCCGTTTTCAAACAAAATGGACGCTTACGCCATAATTACAATGCAGCAATATAAATACTACGGTCAAGCACGTCTCGCGGCAAAAAAACACGATGTCAAAAATGCGAAAAAAAATTATAAAAGAGGCTTGAGTATCGGTTTTAAAAAAGATATCTGGATTAATCTCGAATTCGCAAGATTCCTTAAAGATCATAAGCTGTATAAAGAAGCTATTCCGCAGTATGAAGAATTCTTTAATAACGCCGCTATTAATCATAAACCATCTGTGGTTAATGAAATGATTGAAACTTATGATTGCGCAGGATTACAAAATAAAGCAGATAACCTTATAAACAAATACGGTTCGCCGCAAATGATTAATGATCGCGAAGTTTCAGGTTTCACACGGGCGGCAGTTAAAAATTTGAAAACCGGTTCTCCGGGTGCGGCATACACGAATTATCTTAACGCTTTTGAGATCGCTCCTTCAAACGCGATTATATGCCGGCAAATCGCGGAAATATGTTTTACCAAACTGGTTCCTCCACGACCGTTAGAAGCTATTGAATGGAATACGAAAGCAAGTAAAATAATGCAGGTGAACACCGGAAAGAAATTTATTGAAGCAGAGTTCAATAGTGCGTTAATTCAGGAAAATATCGGTAGGGTAAATACAGCGATAAATATGTATAAAGAATTAGTTGATTACTTAAACACCGAAAAAAGGCTTCAGACAAACTGGCTGTTCAAAACATACGTTTATCTCGGCGCGGCGCGTGAGAAAAAAGGACATTTGAAGGAAACTCTTTTAGATTTTCAAAATGCGGAAATTTATGTAACCACACCGGCAGAAAGAAATTCAATAAGCACGCATATAACAAGAATGAAACAAAAACTACAGTGAGCCAGGAGCCGTGGTCCGTGGGCCGTGATCCGTGATCCGTGATCCGTGATCCTTAACTTACCGGTCACAAAATGCGAATTATGTTTTGTGCTGAAGGCACAGTTCATTATAGTCCCGAGCGCGCAAGCGCCTCGGGAAAAGATTAATAACACGAATTCGCTCTGAATGAGCGACTCAATAAAATGAAATGCTCTGTTTGAGCATGAAAACCCAAAATACACTTTATGTACAGTGAGTAGTAATCAGAAATCCCCCTGCCCACTCCCGAGGGAATACTCGGGATGTTCCACTTTATAAAAAGGGGGAATTTAACCAATAATTTTACCACGCGTTTCGCGTGGCCAACAATCCACAAGCAAGATTCTTGTGTTACTTTAATGATAAAAAATAAAGTTCTTCGTAATACTCTGGCAATGTTTTCCGGTCAATCCGGCGCGCATGCTATCGCGTTGCTTTTCAATATTTTTCTGGCAAAATATTTCTCAAAAGAATTATACGGCAGCTTGCAATTTGCTATTGCTTACGCTGTTGTTTTTATGGTTATAGCAGAATACGGTTTACAAACTTTACTTATTCGCGAGATTGCAAAGCACAAAGAAAAAACAAATTCTCTTTTTTGGAACTCAATTATTCTTAAAACTATTTTCTCGATTTTCGCTGTCATTATTGCGTATCTCTCACTCCCCTGGTTTTCTGATTCAACACAAGATAATATTATTGTTTATTTTACTATCAGCTCACTTATTTTTAATTCATGGTATTTTTCGATTGCTTCCGTCTTTATTGGTCATCAGGAAAATCATATCGAAGCTCTTTTGTTTTTTATCGGAAAGATTGTTTATGTTGTCGGTGGAGTTCTCGCCGTTTTATTATTTAAAGATATAAAATATGTCGCGTTAATGTTTGCTGTTGCATCTTGTTTTCAATGCACAATTGCTTTTGTTTGCATGATCAGAAAACATCGCCGTCTCAAATTTGTTGTTGATATGTCAATTATAGAATATCTTATAAAAAATGGCTGGCTCTTTTTTTCTATCACTCTTTTTACTACTTTACACCTTAAATTTGATTATTTATTCATTAAAAAATGGCATGGGGATGCTGGTGTCGGTTTGTATTCCGGTGCTTACAACCTTGTTCTGGTTCCGATAATGCTGGCCAACGCGTTTGTAAGATCTATGTATCCGGCTTTATCGGAAGCGTATAATCGTAATGATAAAAACTTCTGGAAAAGAATTAATCTTGGGTTCAGATGGCTCGCAGTTCTTGCTTTTCCTGTTTTACTTTTTATGACTATTACCGGAAAAGAAATTTTGAGTTTTTGCTACAGAAAAGAATTTACAGAAGCTGCTCTCGCTATGCAAATTCTTCTGTGGGGGCAGGGATTGGATTTCTTCTGTCCGTTCGCCGGGCACATTCTTTACGTGCTCAATCAACAAAAAAAGGTGATTGTAATTACCGGTTTAAGTGTTACAGTCAATATTATCGCTGATGTTATTTTAATTAAACATTATGGCATTGTAGGTGCTAGTATTGCTATGATAATCAGTTTATCAGTAATGTTCATCGGTTATACTTTGGCGTTACGAAAATGGCTTCCTATCAGTCAATTATTGAAGCAGTTATACCCACCGCTTTTGATTGCGCTTGTTTTCTCTCCGATTGCATGGTTTTTGCGCCCCTATTTATCGTTTTGGATATCAGGGCCAATATACGCGAGTTTTTGTTTAGCGACGTTTTTTGTTACCAAGACAATTAAATGGTCGGATTTGAAATTATTTTCTCAAGAATGAGTTGGATATTGGTCCTTTGACGTTGGACGTTGGACGTTGGACGTTGAACGTTGGACGTTGGATACTGTCCTCTGAATTAGGGCAACCACATAGGGATGCCCCTACTGCATACTGCACACTGGATACTGGATGTTTGACGTTGGATATTTATAAAAAAAGCCCCGCTACAATATTCATTGCAGCGGGGCTTTTTAATATGGCGACCCCAAGGGGATTCGAATCTCTAAGGGTGATGGCTGAACAGCCTTTAAACACTGATGTATAGCAACACCATTATTTTTTAGTCCATGTATAGTCCATGGCACAAAACAAATCCATTGCTAAATAGCCGTTCCTTAAAAAGTCAAACTTGAGGTGATTACAAGGCGATGAGCCGCAGGCGTATTATTATACGTCAAGGTGAAATCAACGTAGCAATCGACCAAATTTGGCTTTCCCTTCATTTTATTCTCTTTATCAAAAATCGGTTAAATCCTTACAAAAATTCACGAGTTTATTTTATCCGCCATACCCATGTTTATTAGTTAAAATAAGTTTTAAGGGACGGCTAAGCAACGCCAAAATCAATATTGTGAATCGTGCTTATATCCGGAGGAAGGAATGCAGCATAACTTTGTTCTGTAACCGTTATACTACTATGTCCCATTATGTGTTGCAGCTCAGCAAGATTTCCTCCCTGAGACAGAAAGAAACTGGCGAATGTATGCCGTAATAGATTGGCACTTCCTTTTCTTATATCCGCTTTGTCAAAAACGGCAATCGCATACTCCCCTATCGTACTGAAAACACCGCCATGATTTGCCGGAAAAACTAAGGTGGCAGGATCTTTGTCTTGATAATGTACACGAAGAATATCGACACAATCTTTTGCAAGTGGAATTGCACGGTCCTCGGCATCCTTAATTCTACGTTCCGGCTTTGTTCGCACAAAGAGCACGCCTGTTTCAATATTAATATCTTTCCACTGGAGGTGTTGTATTTCACCTATCCGCATGCCTGTAGTTATACCAAGCACAAAGAACAGTTTATCTCTACCATCCAATTTCTTTACAATCTTTTTGACTTGTGCCATAGTTAAGGTGTCAGGTATTTTTTTCTCCGGTGTCAGGAGTTTAAGTTCTCGTATTGGTGAATTCTGAATATATTTGCCTTCTGCTCTTTTTAACATACATTTAAATGTTCGGACAATATGATTAGCATATTTACGCGGATGTTTCCGGCAGAGTTTTTTATACCATGCTTCAACGTTGTAGAGTGAAACTTGATCAAGGTACACATTTCCAAAAGGTGGCAGAATAAACGCTTCAATGTGCATACGCTGCTTACCGCTCCAGGACTGCGACCCGACTTCGCTGAGAAAATCTTCTTTGTAGATGTCGTAGTATTCGCGTATTGTCAAATGTTCAAATGATACTTGATTAGGCGCGAGAGTGAGTTGAGCTTGTAGTTGCTTAAGCTTCCTTCGTGCCAGCGGCATTGTATCAGCGAGTTTAACCCATTGAGTAGACCGCCTTGCGGTATTCCAATACGAAGTCCACCATCCATTATGGTTTTTTCGTCGTTTTATGTCAGTTGGAAGACTCATGGATCATTGTTGCGGGGTTATTCATTACTGCAGCTTAATTTCTATTTGTGATATTTTAGCGTTACTGTTAATAATTTGCAATAGGTATTTGTGATTAGCATATACTTTAACCGGCAGATATAGTTCAAGAAAAAGGGATGGTTTGGCAAGTGAATGCTTGGTCAAGGGATGCGTTGAGTGCAGAAAAACCGTAGATAGCTACATGTTTTCTTTTGAAAAACAGAAAAGGAAGGGTAACATACCTGTCAATATATTTTAACGAAAAAAACGTGGGCTATCTGCATAGTTGCTTAAAGTTTTCCGGAGCAATGCATTTCATTATTAAGGAACACTATTCTTGTATTTTTAAGAATATTTGGGCACTGCGATAAAAAAAGTGTGTCTACTGTCGCTTGCGCCTACAATAACAGTTGGTCCAATTTAGCAGAATGGCCATGCTACTAAATAGTTGAGTATTTAGATTTCGCAAAATAAGATTCATATCATTATCTATAGAATCACCAATCCAATATAGTCTGATTACATACCTAAAGTTGCCTTCATTACCCTCAAAAGACATTTAGCAGAAAAGAACATAACAAAAATAAAAGCTATATAAATCATAAAAACTTTCATAATATTAGTTTTCGTTAAGTTTAGGATTTATCTTTTGATTTTTTTATATTTATATTTACATTTTTCGTCAGTCCTAAATGCGTTTGTGCCGAGATATTCACCTATAAAAACATTACAATCTACATTTGCAGATTTGTAAATAGTATTGGCATAACCCCTAACATAAATAGCATTTTTAGAATTCAAAAGAACTTTCATAGACCAAGGTTTACCAATCGTATATTTTTTGCCACTCGCGCTTTGAATCCAATGAGTCCCGTTGTCAGCGAAAACACCATCATTGTTCAGATAAATTCTTACAAATTCATTGATGGGCAGTTCAGAAGGCAGATTGTTTTGAGTAATTTTAAAAATATATTTACCTGTACGTTTATTTTGTTTAAACTTTAACGCGCGAATATTCATATCCTGATATTTACCTTGTTGTAGGTAACGCGTTTCAAAATATGAATTGTTTGCAGTAAGTAGTTTTTCATCAAAATAACCAATGTTTTCGAAATTCCATGTTTCAATTTCAATCCAGCATTTTGCTGAACCTGTATGAGCACGCGCAATGATAGTAAAAGTGCCTATATCAAGTAATTCATGCGCGAAGATTTGTTCAATGTTTGTTGCGCCATAAGAAACAGAATACCAGATTGGGTCATCAAGCTCATACCCCGTGATACCCCAATCAGGGTTTGGCCGACCGTAATAACAGTCGAGTGGAGCGTAATCATAAACTGAATTTGCATCTTTTGGGTTTCTCAGAATTAAGTCCATATCATTAACTACAGGATCACCGACCCAATATAATCTAATTACATATCCAAAGTTGTCACCATTAGCTTCATCAAGCGTAATCGCATCATTTTTTATAGCCGATTCACCTGCAGAGTTCATAACCTTAAAATAGACTGTTTTTTCGCCATAGCCGGCGGAACTTAATGTAAATGATGGTGCACTACTATAAGTTTGCCAGGAAGCACCGCTGAAGCTAGAATTTTCGCTCGCTATGTAATCTGTCGGACTTCCTGAGCACGAGTTGTTCAGGATTACGTTCCGGCTACTTGTTGAGGATGCACCGTTATTGATTGAGAATGAATTCACAGTAGGTGTTATTGACTCACTGAGTGTTATAGTATTCTCTTTTCTTGTTGATTCACCTGCCGAATTTTTAACCTTAAAATAGATTGTTTTTGTGCCGTTGCCGGAACTTAATGTAAACGATGGTGCACTACTATAAGTTTGCCAGGAAGCTCCGCTGAAACTTGAACTTTCGCTTGCTATGTAATCTGTGGGACTTCCTGAGCACGAGTTGTTCAGAGTTACGTTCCGGCTACTTGTTGATGGTGTACCGTTATTGATTGAGAATGAAATCACTGTAGGTAGCGTAGTACTATTTGTCCAACTGCCACTGATATTAATATTATATGGATCTTCGTTACTATCATTATTTACAATAATTATTTCAGCGCTAGGAGATCCGCTTCCTGTATCCGGTGGATCAAATTCCACTTTAAAAATCGTTTGATTACTCTCAGATACACTTGATGCAGGTTGATCAGTTATTGTAAAATAGCTTGAACCGGATATTTGAACGAGAGGATTGCCGGTCAAATTCAAAGTTGCCGAACCTGTATTTTTTATTGTGAATGTTTTCTTAATAATATTTGCGCCACTCACGTCACCGAAATTAATCGAACTATCGTCAGAAATATGGGTAGCCTCATCATAAATATCAATTTCAGGTTGAGAATCATCTTTTCTCCAGCCAGTATTAAACGAACTATAATCACTTGCATTGTCACCACTACTACTGGTCGCTG
>JAOZNZ010000067.1:7197-10898 GCA_029933535.1 bacterium
AAGAACTTTGTCGGTATAAATTCCGTCACTAGCTTTAACACTCGTTGGTGGACTTGTATTTTCCAGCCGCCATCCAGTATTAAACGAACTATAATCACTTGCATTGTCACCACTACTACTGGTCGCTGCTTTTACCCAATAAAGATATAATATTCCCGGAGTTGCTGATGTGTCATTAAATGAAGTTCCTGTTTGCCAACTCCCTATAGATGTTTTTGTTTCGCTAGATGAAGTAGCACGGTATACATGATAATGAGTGGCTCCACTTACGCTGTTCCAATCTATAAGAACTTTGTCGGTATAAATTCCGTCACTAGCTTTAACACTCGTTGGTGGACTTATATTTTCCAGCCGCCATCCAGTATTATACGAACTATAATCACTATCGCGATATCCGGTATCGCTTGTTGCCGCTTTTACCCAATAATAATAAGTTTGTCCCGGTGTTGCCGTTGTGTCATCACATGATGTTCCAGTTTGCCAACTGCTGATAGAGGATTTAGTACCTTCTGAAGTAGTTGCACGATAAACGCAATAATGACTTGCTCCATTCACACTGTTCCACGTTATACGAACTTTATCGGTAAATGTATCGTTACTTGCATCGACATTTGAAGGCGCCGTTAATTTTTGCCAACCTTTATTATAAGAACTATAACTGCTTTGTCCTATAATAGCTGGAATCATTTTCACTCTTACCCAATAATAATATGTTTGTCCCGGTGTTGCCGTTGTGTCATCAAATGAAGTTACGGTTTGCCAACTGTTGACAACGGTTTTAGTACCTCCTGAAGTAGTTGAGCGAGAAACTTCATAATCGTAGTGAACACGTGAAATATAATCTTCGTTATTTACACTATTTACAGCATTCCATGTGATTTGTATTTTATTCGTATAGGTTCCATCCGTTGCTGAAACCCCGGTTGGCGGCGAAAGAATGTTATCATAGCCTGCTATTACTTGCACATGTGTAGATTCAGGACTATCGCCATTTGTATTATAGGCCACTACCGCTAACCAATATGATCCGCTTGGTGTCAAACCCGATATGTTAACGCTTGTTACATTCCCAACGTCCGAACCAGAAGACGGATCGCCGTCATCAGTTGGCGACCAAGGCGGATTGTTTGGATCTTCATCATAGTAAATTTTATAACCTGTTGCGCCACTCGATGAATCCCAATTTAAGATAATTTCACCAGCACCAGATCCGGTCTGCGGATTTATGCCTGTCGGCGCAGGTGGTACGGATTCCTGAAAAGTGAAACGCGGCTGCGCATACAAAAATCTGGATCTTGTACCATCCGCAACTACAGCTAATATATAACAGGAATCCCCCACAGACATCAAAGAAGTATCCCATGGCCGAGTGATTTCAATTGGGGGACTTGGATCGTGGACGGTTGTTTGGAAACTTGAACTGAACCCATTATATGGATTTCGGTCAGTATCAGTATAGAGCTTGATGGTACACGAACTATCGTAATCTCCACCCTTGTATCTAACATAAAGTGTTTCGCCAATTGTAATATTATGCTGGCCAGGCCCTTGGGGTGTCTCGTCTCTAAGTACTTCAATTTTACAAATATTGGGCCAGAACGCTCCGGAGTTGTATACATCGTATCTAATTCCTTGACCATCGAAGCTATAATGATAGCCATCAATTATTTTGTCTCCGCCGGATATCGGTTCAACTGTACTCATTCTGTTTCCTTCAAATATTCTACTGTAATGAAAACCTGCTTTCTTTCCCTTTTCTTCATATGTGTTAAACCATGAATTGCGCATAGTTGTAGTGAGTGTCTTTTCACCATCATATGCACTGTCAACATTATCTATAGTTCCATGATACCAGAGGTGAACGTCGCTATGTTCAGAAATATATGCTCCTCCCAAAGATGTAAGTTCCCTATTATATGCTCCGGGAACCCTTTTTCCATATATCTCCACCCCTGTTCTTTGGTAATAATTGTCGGCAAAAAGAACATTTTGATATATAACTGCAGATGCATCAAACCCTATAGGTCGTGGATCAAGTGTAGTAACATGATCTACCCAAACACCACTTTCCCCAAGCTTCTTAGCAAGTCCACATACTAATGAACCGCCACGGCTATGTCCAATCAAATGAATAGGACCTTTAATAATACTATTTCCGTTGATAATAGTTGTCAATAGATAGTTACAAAGGACATTTATTACTCCCTCATTACTAAAATCCGTTAAATTAGCTACATCTGTCCAATCTACAATCATTACAATTTCACCATTGTGAGATGATGACCATAGACTTGGACCAGTTACATAAATATTTCCTGTTTGGTAATTACCACCACTTTTTATAACTTCTACAACAAATTTTGAGACCTTTGAGGAACCTCCTGCTTTGGCAATTATTTCATTACCCATAGCGTTTAACCATGTAGGTAGCGAATCAGTACTTTGTATTTGTTCATTAACAAAATTGGTTTCACCATTATTCATAACAACACCAGCGTTACCATGTGTGATTATAGTCAGACCAGCTCCAAAAGCAAATTGATGAAGTGTAATAGTCAATAAGATTGCATAGAGTTTTTTCATTAGTTCCCCCCTTTCATTATTTTTGGTTCTGTCAAATAATAATAACTATTGATGTAATTTACAAATTCGAAATACTGAATATTTATCCTGCAACGCTTTATGCAAAACAGGACTTATCGCCAATATCACCCTCTATTTTATATACGCAAGCCAATCCATTTTGTTGCAATAACACTGAAAAACTGTAACAAATAATTGAACACATTGTTAAGATTATATCAACTCACCTGTATACTGTCAAACACACCCCAAGTTCGACAATAAAATTATTATATTAACAGTTAATGATTTCATTAAATCTGAATTCTTTCTTGTAGTGCCGAATAATATGGAAATAAATAATATTGTGATTTTACCGGAAGGTTAACCGGAATACGCAGCTTGCCACGTTATAAAAGACTCGACGTATATTAACACGCCTTCGCCTTCCAAGCCTTGCAATCAACATATTCCAATTAATTGTCGAACGTGGGTAAACATCCGTTACAATTTCATAGCACACCACCATTCCCACCTTTTTTTATTACGCGTTCTCACCAGACGTATAAAATACTATATAAGGCTACTCATAGGGGGGAGTGGGGTATGCATATAACATACCCCGCCCCCACCCTTCATCATCGCGCACATTTTTAATAATGCAATTAATCTAACAATTTAAGCATATTTTAATTTTATTTAATTTATTCAATTTATGATTAATCACATTAGTGTGTTTACATATAGAGGATAACTGCCTTCCTCTAACTTCTATTCATTACAGGCAGTATTCAAATAACAAGGGCTAACAAAGCCCATTCACAAAAAAGGAGACCAGTATGAAAGCGATACAAACAATCATCAGTGCGTGGTTAAGTGTTAACTTAACTATAGTTATGGCGCTTGCTATGACAGACAGGAAAGTAATTGCATGGGCTTGGGCAATACAGGCTGTATTCTTCTTTCCCGTGACCATCTTAGTAAGCAGTGTAATGTATGTATGTTCTGATAGTGTCAGAGCAGATACAGAAATATTAGCTACAGAACTGTAACAGGCAGTATAACCTGTGAAGCTCTACTGTCGAGAGATAGGAGAGCTGTGTCGGTGAGAAGCCGATATAACCGTTACGCAAGTAACA
>JAOZNZ010000553.1 GCA_029933535.1 bacterium
CTTAACGGAAAATACGCGGGAAAAGCAAAATTATTTTTGCTTATCGGTTCAGATAATTATCTGACATTTAATACTTGGCGTGGTCCTGAAAGAATTCATGAACTCGCTGCTGTTGTAGTGTATAACAGACCGGGCAGCAAAATTAGCAAGGTAAAACCACCTTTTTTGTTGATTGAGGGACCGGAAATGGGGATTACGTCAACATGGATCCGTGACAGAATTTCAGAAAATAAAAGTGCGTGCTATTTTTTACCTGAAGTGGTAAAAGAATATATATACAAACATAAGATTTATCAGTAAACCAAATCAAGTTTTAGTGACAAATGAAGGGAAAATAACCACAAAAACACTCCGGCAAATCCGGAAAAATAATTAGTAATTAATATGAAGAATAAATTGTCTGAAAAAATTAAATATGAAGGTGAAAACCTGTTGGGAAAATGTGTCGAACTATTAAGTGATAAACATGTTTTTGATTTGTATGCCTACGACGTGCGAGGCGTTTCATCAATTACAGATTTCTTTCTTGTGGGCTCTGTTAATAATAACAGGCAGATGGAAGCTGCAGGAGGAAATTTAACCCGGCAATTAAAAAAGCTTGGAATTAAACCTTTACATAAAGATGGTGAAATGCAAAACAGTTGGATTGTGCTTGATTATCTCGATTGTATTGTTCACCTCTTTCTGCCGGAAGAACGTGAGCGTTATAAAATAGAGCAATTGTGGAAAGGCTGTGATTATGCAATAGAAAAATCAAAACAAGAAAATGAATAAATCCGATCCGCAAAAAAAAGGAAAACTATTTGTTATTACCGCTCCATCAGGCGCAGGTAAAACAACAATAAGAAATTATCTTCTTGAAAATAATCCTGAACTTTATTTTTCTGTTTCTGCTACCACAAGACAGCCCAGGCCGGAAGAGGTGATCCATAAAGATTATCACTTTATGACTCAGGAAGAATATAATAATCATTTGAATAACAATAATTTTCTTGAGCATGCTGAAGTGTTTGGTAATTATTACGGAACATTAAAACAGCCGATTTTAGATAGACTCGAAAAAGGAATTGATGTTTTGCTTGATGTAGACACAAAAGGCGCTAGGCAAGTTAAACAAAAAATCTCTGATGCAATTTTGATCTTTATAGAACCTCCCTCGATGGAAGAGCTTGAACGCAGATTAAGAAGCAGAGGAACAGAAAGCGAAGAGGTGATTTGTAAAAGGTTAAGGGAAGCCGAGTTTGAAATGGCACAGAGAGACTTTTTTGATTACCGTGTCGTAAACGATATTCTCGAAAATGCCCGGAAAGAAATAGAAAGAATTTTATACCCTTGTAATCTATTGAACGATTGAAAAGATTGAAACGATTGAAACGATTGAAACGATTGAAACGATTGAAACGATTAAAAAGATTTTAAATCACCCTAACGAAGTAACGCTTGTCTTTCAATCACCAAATCATCAAATCATAAAATAATAATGTCTGAAAATAAAAAAATAATTCTACTTGGTGTTACAGGATCAATCGCGGCTTATAAAGCTTGTGATTTAACACGCCAACTTGTTAAAAACGATTGTGATGTTCATGTTATAATGACTAAAAATGCGGCGGAATTAGTAACATCGCTGACATTTAAAACTTTGTCGAAAAATCCTGTTAGTATTGATTTGTTCGCAGAAATTGCTGGCTGGAGACCTGAACATATTTCACTTGCGGAAAAAGGAGATCTAATGATTATTGCTCCGGCAACTGCGAATATAATCGCTAAAATTGCACACGGAATCGCTGATGACGCTCTTTCGGCAACAGCACTTGCGTTTAAAGGAACAAAAATTATTGCTCCGTCAATGAATACAGCTATGCTGGAAAATCCTGTGACACAGGAAAATATCTCAATTCTTAAACAACGGGATTTTATAATTATCGACCCGGAAGACGGAGAACTCGCTTGCGGAAAAGTCGGGACAGGCAGGCTGGCTCCGGTTGAACAAATTCTTGACATAATTCAGAATTGCTTGAAATAAAATTGATAAACATTATGATTAAGCCATTAAATTTTTTAATTAGTGCGGGACCAACCCGCGAACATATAGATCCGGTTCGTTTTATTACAAACGCAAGCTCGGGTAAAATGGGATTTATGGTTGCTGAAGCAGCTATTAATGCCGGTCATCAGGTGAAAGTTGTTACGGGTCCCGTTAATTTAGAATATCCTGAAAAAGCAGAAGCTATCAACGTAACAACTGCGATGGAAATGCACCTTGCGATAATGCAAAATTTTCCTGATTGCGATGTTTTGGTAATGACGGCTGCTGTTTGTGACTTCCGCCCTATAAAAACGTCAATAAATAAAATCCATAAATCTGACGCAACATTTATACTGAGACTTGAAAGAAATCCGGATATTCTTTTGAGTGTAAGAAGATCAGAGAAAAATCAAACCATAGTTGGATTTGCCGCTGAAACAAATGATGTTATTATATCAGCAAGACGTAAACTTGAGAAAAAAAGAATGGATATGATTGTCGCAAATGAGGTTGGAGGGAAAGAATACGGCTTTGCAGTAGAACACATTAAAGCAACGTTGCTTTTCAGAAACGGCGCGGATAGAGAAATCGGGTGCTGTAGAAAAAAAGACATCGCGGAAATGATCGTAAATGAAGCAGTTAAAATTCATGAAGGAAAGTTAATTGTTAATAGTTATTAGTTAATAGTTAATAGTTAATGGATTGATGTTTACTGACACGGACAAACACGGACAAACACAGACCTCTGACACCGAACACCGAACACCGAACACCGAACACCGAACACCGAACACCGAACA
>JAOZNZ010000554.1:0-2707 GCA_029933535.1 bacterium
TCTGTGGGATGATACCGATTTGAAATATAATATTACTTTAGTTATAATTATATGTCAGTTGAATTAACGAGAATGGTTAATAGTTATTAGTTATCGGTTAATAGTTAATAGGAGAAAACTATTGAACACGCGTTAGCGCCCAGCGTATGCCGGTGCCGAATATCGAAGTAAGCCGCGCTCTTGACCGGCGAATGCCTGGTTCCCAGCGCGAGCAATGAAAACCGTCCAGCATACGCCGGGCGCTATGCGAACACCCAAGGATGAATTTCCTGACACCTGACACCTGACACCTGAATAACTAATAACTAATAACTAATAACGATTAACTAATAACGATTAACTAATAACGATTAACTAATAACGAATAACAATTAACGAATAACGATTAACGATTAACGAATAACGAACACCGAACAAAGAATATGTTCCGCAATAAAGGCATAGCTTTTAAACTCACTTTTTTTATTATTGCAAGCTGTGCAATAATATTCACTTTGCTTTCCAGTTACAATTATTCCAATTCCAGAAAGATTATTATTAATGGAATAGAAAAGAATGCTGTAAATCTTGCTGTGGGTACTGCTAATAAAATCGAAAGTTTTATTATGCCTATTCAGAAAATACCTGAAACTATAGCGCTGATTCTTGATGATTCTGACATTGATCACTCTGATATTACTAATCTTTTAAAAATTATTGTCGCAAATAATTCAAATGTCTTTGGCGCTGCAATTGCCTTCGAACCATACTGCTTTAATTCAAATTCTTATTATTTCGCTCCTTACTTCTGTAGAAGTAAATATGGAACTTCTTTTTCTGATCTCAACTCCACCAATTACAATTATTTTAGCTGGGATTGGTATACTCTTCCTAAAAAACTTAACAAACCTGTATGGTCGGAACCTTACTTCGATGATGGCGCGGGAAATATCATAATGTCAACTTATTCGGTACCTTTTTATTCCACAATTGATGGTAAAAAGATTTTTAAAGGGGTTGTTACTGCTGACGTTTCTCTTGAATGGCTGCAAGCACTTGTCTCAAAGATTGATATCAGCAAATCCGGCTATGCGTTTACTATTTCTAAGACCGGTAAATTTATTACACATCCTACACTTAGTTTTATAATGAATTCAAATGTTTTTGATGTCTCCATTGTACAGAATAATGATCAAATGCTTGAGATCGCTAAAAATATGATGGCAGGTAAAACCGGATTTGGGCAATGTGATAGAATTATAGATTCAGATCAGAAATATTGGGTTAGTTATTCCTGGATGCCTTCGTGCAAATGGTCACTCGGTATTTTCTTCCCCCAAATTGAACTTATGGAAGTTGTTAAAAAATTGCATCACACAGTTCTAATTCTCGGAGCACTGGGTATTCTCTTTATTTCCCTGATTATTGCTGTAATTGCAAATTCAATTACTAATCCGCTGCGACAGCTTGCTATAACTACAAAAAATATTGCTAAAGGAAATTTTGACGTGGAAATCCCTGTGTTTAAATCTAAAGATGAAGTCGGGAAACTCGCTCATGCTTTTGCTTATATGAAAACTTCTCTGAAAAAGTATATCAAAGACCTTACAGAAACTACCGCCGCTAAAGAAAGAATGCAAAGTGAACTTTCTATCGGACGCGATATTCAAATGGGTATGGTTCCAAAACTAATTCCGCCTTTTACAGACCAGAATGAATTCGACTTGTATGCCACCCTGAAACCCGCAAAAGAAGTTGGCGGTGATTTGTTTGATTTCTTCTTTATCGATAATGATAACCTTTGCTTTCTTATCGGTGATGTCTCGGGTAAAGGTGTTCCGGCAGCTCTTTTTATGGCGGTAACTAAAACTTTGATTAAAGGTATTGCTATGCAGACTAATGACCCTGCAGAAATTCTCAGAAGGGTTAATGATGAAGCAGTTCAAAATAATGAGGCATGCATGTTCGTTACCGTTTTTCTTGCTGTCCTTAATATTAAAACAGGTGAAATTAAATTCGCTAACGCAGGGCATAATCCTCCTTTGATTGCAAAAAATAATAACGATATTTCTTTTCTTCAGCTCGATAATGGCTGCGCTTTAGGTGTTGTCGAAAATCCGGATTTTATAACAGAAAGACTTGTTTTACGGCACGGTGATTTAATCTTACTTTATACCGATGGTGTTACTGAGGCTTTTAATAAAAACGGAGAAGAGTTCTCTGAAGACCGACTGGAAAATGAATTTGTTTCAATCGCTAATCTTCCCGCTGAACAAATCGTTTCTGAAGTCATTGGAAAAGTTTCACTTTTTTCTAGTGGGATTCCTCAATCAGATGATATTACCGTTCTTGCTTTGAGATACAAACTATGAAAATTTTGAATTCCACCGGCACAAGGCCGATGGGAATTTCTCCAGCCGGGCTCTTGACCGGCGAATGCTGGTTGTCCCGGTTGAGAAGAAAATTTTGAATTCTACCGGCACAAGGCCGATGGGAATATCTCCAACCGGGCTCGTCCCGGTTTAGATGAAAATGTTGAATCCCATCGGCGCAAGGCCGATGGGAATATCTCCAACCGGGCTCGTCCCGGTTTAGAAGAAAATTTTGAATTCCACCGGCGCAAGGCCGATGGGAACACCTCCAACCGGGCTCGTCCCGGTTTAGAAGAAAATTTTGAATCCCATCGGCGCAAGGCCGATGGGAATATCTCCAACCGGGCTCGTCCCGG
>JAOZNZ010000555.1 GCA_029933535.1 bacterium
ATTGGATCTTAATTGAGGATAAACTATATCTTTAATTTTAGCATATAGTTTAGGATTCATCTTATTTCTAACTTTTTGAAAAGTTTTAGATTCTGCTATTTGAAAATCAGACAATTTTATAATCTCCGTTTTTCATATCATTTAATCCATCTTTTAAATGTTTGATTAAATTTTTATCATTTAATATTTCATTCATCTCACTGTTATCAACATATTGTGATGATGTTAAATATTGAAGGGTCGCAAATTCAATAAAATACAGCTTTGACAATAATGGTTAATTTAGCTATAATCCAAATATATTTAGTAATTAGTAATTAATAAAGAGATAAAGAATAATGTTAACAGTAACTCGAA
Source organism: bacterium (assembly GCA_029933535.1). Classification (GTDB taxonomy): domain Bacteria; phylum Auribacterota; class UBA3054; order UBA3054; family B51-G9; genus B51-G9. Next base: position 358 of record JAOZNZ010000555.1, read on the forward strand.
CAATTCATTTTTGTGCCGCTCATCGTTTATATAACGATTCGTGGGACGAAGCAAAAAACCGTGAGATCTTTGGAAAATGCAGTAATGAAGGAGGTCATGGCCATAACTACACTTTAAAAATCAGTGTTTCAGGTGAGCTTGATAAAAAAAGTGGTATGGTGGTTAATGTTACTGCGTTAAGAGATGTTTTAAAACGTGAAATTTTTGATAAATTAGATCATCGTGATTTGGATAATGAAGTAGATTTTCTTGACGGTCTGGTTTCAACTATGGAAAATCTTGTTATAAAAATAGCTGAAAACCTTGAAAAACCATTTAATGAATTAGGTGTTAAATTAGTAAAACTTGAGCTGAACGAAAGCGATAAAAATAGCGTAACTTTGGAGTTATAAACAAAATGAATGATTTAGAATTTTATAGAGACTTTATTAAACGACTTGGTGAAGATCCGGATAGACAAGGGCTGAAAAAAACTCCCCAACGAATGAAAACAGCTTATGAATTCTTAACTTCCGGCTATAATATTGATATTGACACAGAGCTTAACAATGCCGTTTTTGATGAAGATTATGATGAAATGGTTGTTGTCAAAAGTATCGGCTTTTTTAGCTTGTGTGAACATCATTTGTTACCTTTCTTTGGACAGGTACACGTTGCTTATTTACCGAAAGGACGAGTAATCGGTTTAAGTAAAATACCGAGAATTGTAGATGTTTTTTCAAGACGATTGCAACTCCAGGAAAGAATGACCGCGCAAATAGCAAAATGTATTCATGAACATCTCAACCCTCAGGGAGTTGGTGTGGTTTGTGAAGCAAGGCATTTGTGCATGTGTATGCGCGGTGTTCAAAAAGTCGGCTCTTTTACAACAACAAGCGCTATGGAAGGCAGATTTAAAAGCGACGCGCGTACACGGCAGGAATTTTTGAATTTAATTGCGTTACCTGAATCAAAAGTATTATGAAAAAAAACTTAATTATATGTTCACTTTTCTTGCTTTGCTTATGTTATGTATGCAAAAGCGAGCCGACAGTTGAAGCAAATTCAGGTAGTCCTAAATCTGCAGAAGTTCGTAATTTTATGAATGAAACGATAGCAATAATTAAGAAAATACAAAAAAAAGCAAAAAATTTCTCCGCAAATATTAGCATAAAACAAAAAGTCGCCGGAGTTACTGATTTTGTGAATCAGGATTGCCGAATTAAATACCAGGCACCGGATTACCTGGAAATGGAATTTAAAGGAATGTATCCTTACACAGTCATTGTTAGTAATCGTGAAGTCCGTACAACAATTGAAGGAAAAGAAGATGTACGACCGCTTGAAGCTGATGAAGAGATTTTTGAGCACTTTCTCGGAATTAGTTATTTCAAGAATATAAAAATGTATAATATGAGATTTCGCACGGATGAAGATTTATATGTTTTAAAAGGTGAAATGCCTTTGATATACTGGCCGCCTTTACAAAAAGATATTGTCGCAAACTCACATAAAACAGTTTTTATGGAAATTTGGGTTAACCCTATAACAGGGAAAATAGTAAAATCTCACGTGAAATCACTGGGCGGCAGAGATGCGACTTACACTTACCGTGAGCAATGGATTAACAAAAAGTAATCAAATAATTAGTCGAATACATCCAACCAAAAATGTCGATTGAAAACGCAAACAATCATAAATGTAGCAATTCAAATCCCCCTCCCCCCTTTATGAAAGGGGGAATGTCCCGGGGGGGCAAAATTTTTACAACCCGAATTAATCTTTCCGCGTTAATCTTAGCTTTTTTATTTGCAGGTTGTGCAAGTGTGGATGTTAGTCAGCAAGCATTTAATCCGATTGATGAAAAAGAAAATCCCGCAGTTTTAGAAAGAATCCAGAAAAATACAAACAATTTCCAAATCGGCAAATGCAAAATAAAACTTTTCATATCTACTAATTTAAACGGAAATGAAAAAAAATATAACGCGCGTGCTGTCTGTTTGTGGCAACCGGGCAAAAAAATAAGGATGAGGATTTCTCATATTCTTGCCGGAACAATTTCGGATATCCTTTTTGACGGTAAGAAATGGTATATTACCGACGAACAAAACGCCTTGATTTACGTTACAAAAAGAATTGACACAATTCGTATAGCCGGTTTCCCCGGCAGTTTTTTTACACAGATGCAAAGATTACCGTCAACCTGGCTCCCGCCTGATGGAGAAAACATAAAAATAGGGAAAAATGAGAATTCATATCAAATAATAAATCGATCTTATTCAGCAGATATCGAATGGATTTTCCCTTTTAATTCTGCTTTCCCTTCTGAACTAAAAATTAACACAACAAATAACGGCAGTCTTTCCGCTGCGTTTTCAAAAGCTGAAACGAATATTAATCAAACCGCCAGAATGTTCAAACCAATGCTTGAAGGATATAAAGTAATAGATTAATTCCCCCTTTTTTAAAGGGGGCAGGGGGATT
>JAOZNZ010000556.1 GCA_029933535.1 bacterium
GATAAGAATAAAATTAGATACGGGAGAAGGAAAGTGTAACCTGATATTTGTTTTAAAAATTTTCTGTTTTCCTTTGAGCCATATTTATAAAAAAGAATTACGGCAATAATAATTCCGATTGGAATCAGGTAGAGCAGCAGATAATAAAGATTGGTTTTGATGCGTGAATCAGGACGCTGAGGACAGCGACCCTCCAGCTCAGAAGTGCGGCTTACTGTAGCACTCATTTCTTTCTGTCTTGCGATAGTTAAGTTATATCTTTCAGTTGCAATATCCATCGCTTCTTTAGCCGAACTTCTTCCTCTGAACGATTTTTCGAGAGCGACGCCGAATTCTGAGATTAATTCCGGAGAAGTAGTAATAAGGGGTAAATAATCCGCGTAAGGAATTTGTTTAGAGAATGTATATTGAGCTTTCATATTTTTAAATTCTTTAGTTGCGCGAACTTTTTTGCGTGCCGGTACTTGACCTGCAGCCGCCCATTTAATACTATTATCTGACAAGAATTTAATAAACTTCCATGCTGCGTCAAGTTTTTTACCTTTAAGCTGCGGACTCATGCATAAGTTGTGTGAGTTACAAAAAACGGCGTGTTTATCACTAAAAACCGGAAGAGGGGCCACACCATATTCGAGATCTTTTTGTCTTTCCGCATCGTTAAGCATATAAATTCCTGTAAATACAAAACCGACTTTACCCTGTCTGAATCCGAGCCATCCACCCATTTCTTCCGGTGGAGGCATAAGTTTTTCTTTGCTGACAAGGTCGGAGAAAAACTGTACAGCTTCAACGGTTTTTGGTTGATTCAAAATGCATTCTTTTGTATTTTTATCAATCAATCCGCCTTCCCAGAGAGAAATAACAGTTCTCCCGAAACCCGCAACATGAGTAATAGCGAATCCCCATTGGTCAGGACGTCCATCACCATCGGTATCTTTTTTAAGTTTTTTCAAAGCGTCCATAAATTCGGTTTTATTTGCCGGTGGTTTAGCGTTACCGTATTCATCAACGATTCCCGCTTCCCGGAAGAGTTTTTTGTTATAAAATATTCCCCATGGAAATGCGTCAAGGGGGATACCATAATGTTTGTTGTTAATATCTAAAGCGCTCCAAACATTAGAATCTATGTCGGTAATATCTATACCATTCGTTCCGGAAGCCAAATCGTCTATCGGCCTTAGAAAGTTTGCTTCAGCAAATCGTAAAATGTTATCAGTATGAATAACAAAAACTTCAGGCGCACGTTTCCCCATCCCTGCAACGAACAATTTATTATAATAAGTATTCCATTTTATTCTTTGCATCTGAACATGAATATCCGGATTTTCACTATTGAACATTCTTACAAGTTTTTTCATTGTTCTGCCATCCGGTCCTGTAAAACCGTTCCAGAAGCGCAGGTTGACTTTTTCTGAGGAAGACTCACTACAGCCAGCGACCAAAAGGATCAGACAAAGCAGGCACAAATGAACACAGAGTTTTTTTAACCACGAATGAACACGAATGAACACAAATTTATTTAGCATTTTTTTCATTTTTATTTATTATTTATTATTTATTCTATTTTATTGGACCTAATGGACAACAATAATTTCTAATTGACCTAATTGATCTAATTAACCTAAACAATTACCAAACTCTCAAATCCTAACTTTGAGTATTGGACATTAAACATTGGGATTTGTTTAGAAATTAGAGCAATTAGAAATTAGGTTAATTTATTTCCCATTTTACCATTCCCCATAACAGCCATTTCCCATGGGAGTTCGTTATAGTCGTAACTATCCGGTGTCTCCGAGCTGTCGAATGATTGGAACAGCATTTTTATATTATCTAAATCGTCTATTTCAAGTTTTTGGTCATAACCGCTGCGAATGAGTTCCGGATGACTTACCTGAGAATAGTTTGATTTAGTCCCGTCTTCATTGAACAAATTTTTAGCTTCAGCGAAAAACTCATTTTCAGAGTTTTCAACTCTTCGCCACGGTCCTTCAAGTTTATCTGCAACCATAGCTATCATAAATCTGTTTCTTGAATCGGCACAGGGGCTTTTAACCCGTATTAAATATCCACATTCAAGGAGTATTAGAAACAGGTTTTGTTTTTTTGCTTTGTAAACATGTTCAGCTTCAAACATAATCCATTTACCGATTTCGTTTTCACCTTTAACCGTCAGTGCGGTTTGTTCTTTAGAGTCAACAAACCCTTTCGGAAAATTTTCTAAAGGGCATTCCATTCTCAACACAGAACCTAACTGGTCGGGATAAAATAAATGTGCTTTTTCATCATCGCAAATTATCCAGAAATCTATCCAGAAATCATCATTGGATTTTCCTGTGTGAATGTCCTGGGATTTTGACCATCCATGCAGGTTGTTGATATCCGGATTGGTCAGATAAATCGGTATAAGGCTGGGTTTTCTGCCGGTATTGAGTCTGTGGGCAATAAGGTACCAAAGTTTTTGAGGTTCGAAATAAAAGACTTGCGGCGCGATAATGTTTGTGTCAAGAATTTTGCTCAAGTTGTATCGTTTGGCATCAGCTAATTTTTCAAGTGATTCAGCTGTTACGTAACCGCAACCCATTCCAAACACAACACCTTTTACAGTTTGTGTTTCTTTTTTACTTGTGTAAAAAACGTGATATTTACCGTCAAAAAAAACGATTGACGGATCTTTTACAGCGACATTGTCGAAGGCTTCTTTCCCGCCTTTTTTTAGTATCGGTTTACTTACTTTCCAATTTTTGTAGTTCATAGTGTGTCAGGTGTCAGGTGTCAGGTGTCAGGTGTCAGGTGTCAGGTGTCAGGTGTC
>JAOZNZ010000068.1 GCA_029933535.1 bacterium
AACATCGAACACCGAACATCGAACACCGAACATCGAACACCGAACATCGAACACCAATGATAATGAAAAAAGCGGCGCATAAATTGCGCCGCTTTTTTGTTAAATATACAATAACGGGGGAGTTTATAATTTAAACTTCTTCCCAACTATCCATAATTTTGTCACGCGCTTCTTCGCGGTTTCATAATTCCGAGCGTGACAAGTATTCCAAGAATCCATATAAATACCGTTGGTTCAGGAATATCAGAAAACGTTGTGCAGTACATATAAAGGAAATCAGGAGAATTATCAAATGGCGAGAATGCGAGTTTCATAACACCGAGGTCAGTGACTTCAAAACCTGAAAAAGTTTCAATGAACAAGCTGTTTGTGACAGCCATTTCCTGTTTCCAGCTTCCTGAACGATCGCTCCACAAATGCAGGATATTTAAGCTGTCATATCCCGCGCTGTTATGAACTACCCACATGCAGTCGTTCCAAGAATCATACGTAACGGCTGCACGATTCCAGAATTCCTGAGCACTGAGGTACTGTCGAGTCCATGTTGACGCGTTTTTATAGTATAGAGCCGCGCATGTGGGGTTTGTATTCTCATCCCGCAAAACAATATAAGGATTATTATTATTATCAAGAGCAAAGCCAATTTGTTCGGCGAAAACATTACTGTGAGTCAAAGAAAGCGGTACTTCTTCCCAGTCAAAAGCTCCGCTGCCTATGTCGTCTTCCACGCCATAATAAAGAAGGTCAGCGCCCCAACCCGGACCATGAAGAGCTATGCGCCGCTTGCTGTCTGTGCCGGTAGTTATAGCAAACGGACGACGATGATCGCCCGGAAAATTCGGGAATGGGGGTACATCAACTTCCATACAAGTGAATGTATCACCTGCGGTATTTCCATCACATAATTTACCAAGATGTCCGCCGGCCTGATAATTTTCATACCAGAGGATACTTGGTTTATCATCAACCAGTGTCATAGCATGTCGGCGTTCATTAAAAAAGTTGGTAACTACCATGATTGGTGATAACCAGACACCGTTAGTTCTCTGAACATAAGTAACACCACCGAAATCATCAACGTCATAACTCAATGATACTCTCGGCTCGTTATCATTTCCAAATCTGATGTTGGAAACTAATCCCTGTAAATCGGATGAGATAGCGACAGGTGTATTTAACACACCGAGCGATGATTCTTCAATGTAACGCGCGTTAATGTTGCCTTCGCGGTAAACAAATCCCGCGCGGCCATCCGGTGAAATAGCCATTGAAGTCATATTAGGATTCCACAACGCACAGTTGGTTGCAACCTGTACAGTTTCCCATTCCATAGATTGAACAACATCGTACCTTGAAGTATAAGAAGAAGTTTGTTCCTCGGAATTGACAGCATTTATTATAAAATCAACAACAGAATTAGATGTCTGTGCGGGAATATCTGCAAGATAAACGCCCGGGGTAGTATTTGTTATCATTGGCATTTCAACATAACTTCCGCTGTTAACACTGTACTCAAGAGTAACGTTTGTTACAGTCGCGCCTGAAATAGTAATAATTGACTGAATTGTAACTATATTCTTTTCTGTTGGTGTAGGATAAGGTGAAAACTGAACATTATAAAAGACAGGCTTAGTATTCAATAAATTTCCAAGAAACTGGCTGACAGCAAGCGCGGTGTCGCTAATTCTGACTTCATCAACAATTCCGTCAAGACCATCTATTTGCTGTCCCCAGTGCATACCGCGGCCGATTGACCATGAAAAACTACTGTCGACCAGACCGCCAACAATAGGGGTACCTGCCCAAGTTGTAGTTTTGGATTCTTCTAATTCGTAATCCGCATCACTTTCTTCTTTTATGTAAAGTGAAGCTTTGCCTGTGATATCATCATATACCGCAGCTATTTGATACCATTCACCGGGAGTATAATCGAAAGAGCTCCAGCATTCAACGAAGTTTGTCGTTTTATCGAAGAAAGCCAATTGAATTTTGTTATCCCCTCTGAATTTAATTACAAATGCAGGGTCAACCCATCCATTGACATTCCAGGAAGGTTCGCCGTTTTTACAAAGAGCCATTTGCCATCCCGAAACATTAGCTTTGGCCATCAATTCAACTGTGAAACTGTTTAAATTAATTGAATCAACGGTATTGCCGCCGGTTTCATCGGCAAAAGTTCCAACATTTTGAACTGCTGTACTAAAACTTCTTGACAATGTATCTGCTTCGCCTGTTTGGGGAACTGTTGAGAAAGGTACATCTGATGAAGCTGATGACAGTATTGGACTGATGTCAGTTGCCATGTGATTGCCGTTACCTGATGAATCTACATAATAATCATCCAGATTTCCCTGATGAACTCCATTTGTTCCTTCTTCAAATCTCCAGTACGCTTCAGGAGAAACAGCTGCTCCACCGGAAGCTGCGAGAAATTGATTTGGTGATAGAGCGCCTTCGGAAATTCTGACTTCATCAATAGAACCGTAATGAGCGTTAACGATATTATTGCCATCCCAGCACCCGCGCCCGACAGCCCATTTATCGGTAGTATTTATCAATCCGTTAGTCACGCCTGTGACATGAGCTTCCAAGTCATAATCTGTATCGCCTGGTTCTTTAACATAAAGCCAAGCCTGATCACCATCGGATACACAAGCTACCCAATACCATTCGTCCATTTTAAAAGGAAAGGTTGTGAAAAGACCATGGACATTTGATGCTCCATCCATAAATTCATAGTTAAATCTAGCGTCACCAACGTTATCATACCTGAATATAAGTTTAAATGGATTAAAAGGACTTGCAGAATCAGGCTTTCCATCTTTGCTAACAGTAGCATTCCATCCATAAGTCCGATTTTTCATAGCACACTCAATTGTGAATCCATTACTAAAATCATGAGAGTCAATCGGTTTGCTGTGAGTTGTAATACACATAAGGTTAGTGTAATTGTCATTCCTTTTACAAAAATTTAATGCAATCTCGTTGGTTAAACCTGATTGCGGAATCGTTGCCGCAGGAACAGCGCTGACAGGAGCGGGATAATACCAGCGTGACATGTGGTTACTGTAAACTGACGAATCTACAAAATACTTGTCTAAATCTGTGTCGTGAGTAGAACCGGAAGACCCTTCTTCGAGGCGCCAGTAAGCGATAGTGTCTGCGTTGATGGTCCCGCATAATGTGATTAGAGCAATTAGAGCGATGATAGTTTTTTTCATGTTTTTTCCTTTTTAGTTGATTAGTTGTCAGTTGTTTTAAAATGAATCAGCGTATTAAAATACAAAAAATTTTCCTGTGAAAATTTTTTATATCTATAATTAACGAAATGTATCAGTAATTTATAACATTATATCACTTCAATTTGGAATTGTCAAGAGATATTTGCTCCGATGAGCAAATATTGGTTTTGCCTTAAGGCAAAAAATTCGAAGAGGCTGCTTCCCAAGTTCGACAATAAGATCGCCGGAATTATAAGTATTAATCAAGGATTTCATAAAACATGAGTTGTTTCTTATAGTGTCGAAAAATATGGAAATAAATAATGTTGCGGTTTTACCGGAAGGTTAACCGGAATATGCCGCTTGCCGCGTTATAAAAGGCTCGGAGTGTTTATAACACGCCTTCGCCTTCAAAGCCTTGCAATCGACACATACCGATTAATTGTCGAACTTGGGCTTAAGCACTCGAAAATTTGATTTTGTTGAAATGGGGGAATGAGTGGCTCAATGGATTTTTTAGGGGGGAACTATTATTATTTCATCCATAAATAAACAGGAAACTTTTTTTATTGACAGAATCATGGTCGACAGAATCATTTTTTTAATACAGAGAAGATTTTTTTATTAAATCGAATTTATTTAGACAGAAATGAAATAACAATATACTTATGTTCATCATTATTTTTGATTCGTTTTGTATTTTAATAATTTTTTTAAAATGATTCTGTCGACCATGATTCTGTCGATTATATTTATTTATTTTTTGGATTTTTTGCGATTGTAAAGCCGTCGTCTAATTAAATAAAACCGCTCTGTCAATAGTCTGTTCAATTTTAGATTTAGAAAGAATTTTATCGCCTTCGGTGAGATTAAATTCTCCATTATTATCAACATCACTTATCGATTCAGCAATAACTATTATTCTGAACTGGTCGCTTCGGGTAGTAATCAAGCTGCATATTTTACCGAATTTTTCAGGAGTAATTCCGTTAACGTTTAGTACATCAGCGATATTTTTATAAGGTTTAAGTTTTTTTTGTCCGTTATTATCAATACCATAGAAAATATTGTGTGCTAATTTTGGAGTGATGGAATTTAAAGCGCTAAGCACACGAATATTCGCGGTATTTATATTAATTTTACCGTGAACTATACCGGGTGTGAGATAAGCGTAATCAAACCATGCGAATCCAGAACAATCGGCGTTATCGGTATTGTGGGAAGTTATTTTAATTTTAATTCCATGTGAGGGGGATATATGTTCTTTATGAATCATTCCGCAGTAAAAGCCGTCGGATTTTTCGTATTTATGACGATGAGTATTTTTCACGATGTTATATGGATCATCTTTGCTGGAGCTTTGAGCAGAATTGCCAAGAATTGGCATAGAGTCAAATTGTTTGGTTTCATAATTATAGACCGCGACATCCAATTCCACATTGTTATTTTCTTCGAGGAATTCTGTTGTTTTGATTGAATCATTTAAACCATATATATACAGTCCGTAATCAACTTCTTCCAATCCCTTATTACTCCATTCCCAAATTCCTCCATCATTTTCTTTGCGGGTGTAAAAGAAAGGTGTCGCATAGCCGGGACCTACAGAAAATTTATCCCCTTTGCTTACCAGTAATTGTTTGCCACCCGGAATTGAATAACCATCCACAGTGATGCCGTTTGCTGTGCTGTTAATAATGGTAAATTTCTGTCCTTTGCATTTTCCTGAATTCATACGTAAAGTGTGATCTTTCCAAATTCCCGGTTCCCATTTAACATTTGCACAACTTATTCTGTTTCCTTTATGAGAAGCTACAGTTCCGTAAGCAGGATTCCATCCGCTTGTATGAACATCTTTTTCTTCAGGGTCAAGCCTTACACCGGCAGTAGTGAAAAATTTGGCAATTGCTTTTAGAGCGCGGGTGCTTGCTTCGCCTTTAGCTTTAGTGCCGATATTTTCCCAGTCATCAGATTTTCGCACGAGTTGAATTTCGCCGACGGTACTAAAAGGATTATTTTTTATATGTGCCTTTACCATATGTCTTTGCGGAAAAGAATTATTATGAGCTTTTGCTTCTGTACCTCCGAAAGTAGGTTTTGAGGATTTTACCCAGGTGTAATGTGTGGGATCGTATTTTTCGGTTGAGGAATCCATTTCACTTGGCTGTGTTGAGCCGTACTCAACTGTTCTCGATGCAATTTGATTGTATTCATTTCTTAACGTCATTGAAAGAAAACCGCCTTCGCGAGGCATTCCAACTATTAAAACGCTGTCACCAGCTTTTACACCGTCTATGTTCCAATTAATAAAAGATTGTGCTTCAATCCAGTTTCGGCCGCTTTTATATACCGATTTACGAATACCTGTCGGCCCGTTTCTGTCAGAATATGAGTTAGGGCTTTGAATTTCCGCCATTTCATATTTCATCTGGTCATCTTTCCATTGAGCATCCTTTAGAACTAATCTGTTATTATTTTTTACGCCGGTGATTTCATATCTCACTCCCCATAATACATCCGGAAGCTCAAAACAAGGATATCGTTCCTGGGCGGATGTACCCCAGGAACCGTCTTTTGGAGTACCGTATTCTCTATCAAATATCTGGCGATTGTTAGTAAGATAAAAATATCCGTTGGGCGATATTGACGGATTCGGGTTATCATAAAAACTATTACGATTCATACTGTAATGCGCCGCGCTTTCAATTAATCCTACCTGATCCGCGTAAGAGCCTGTATTAATTATCACCTTCCAATTGCGCAGGCTGATAGGTTTATCACTGATGTTGATAAGTTCAATAATATCCGGTCTCATAATGTAAACGACATCGAAAGTGCTTTTGTTTTCGAAAGCATTTCTATCGCTTGTTCTATTCATTCCACCTACATAGCCGGTATTTTTAGCGGTAGATAATGTAACACTTAAGAAACCGTTTTCAGCTCTTAAAGGTTTACCGTCCTGATATGCCCATCTCAGCATATCGATTTGATTTTTTCCTTGCGGGATTTCCATTGTAGTGTCTTTCAGGTCTTTTTCAGTAATCCCTATCATTTCGGATTCGGAATAAGATTGAGGATTACCATCAACGTCAAGTAATTTGTTATATCCTTTCCACGGAGTATTATTAACACCTTTGAAAGGGAAGTCATTCTGGTTGCCAATATTTCCATTAAAATTTTGTTCGCCTATATAAACATAATAATATAAATTGTTTTTAGGCTTAATTGCAGGATCAAATTGGGTTGGAAAAGACCACGTATCACTCATATTAGGAAATGCACACCAAGCCGACATGTGCGGCCGCCACAAGTTATCAATTCGCACGGAATTATATATACTATGATACATATTTGTTAATTTAGCGTAAGTATAAGTTGCGCTATTGTCATAACCGACAGTCAGAAGATTACCTTTATTGCCAACAATGGGGTAGTAAATATGTTCAGGATCTGAATTACGCCCCTGATAAACCTCAAGCCAGGCATTTTTCCATAAATCATCGGGAACCCCGCCCATCGAATTTAATATTTTCTTAAAATCTTTATATTTAAAATTGTTTATGGTCCTTAACATATCATTTCCAAGCTCTACTGTTGTTGTATGAGGCACTCTTGCAACTATACCGTTTGTCATTACCGATGCGCCTGCACCGCTGCTGGATCCAACCCTTTTCATTGGCCAGCCGTATCGATAGTTATCATCTTCGAGGTTGTACCAAATCCCAAGTCTATGCACGTGATCGTATTTATCCCGTGCGGTATCAGTTGGTTGAAAACCTTCTGCCTCCATTGAATAGCTCCCGTCGTTAGCCATCACTTCATTAAAGCATATTGCTTCTACGCCATAGTCACTGCCCAGAGTGCTGAGAACGTTATTTTCGTCGTGGTAATCAATAATATTAGTGGCAAGGCTGCGAAGTTTTTTTGATGAAGGTTCAAAACGTGAAGTTTCATTGGCGCGTCTAATGATTTTATGGATTTGTCTTTTGGTTGCGGCGTTAAGATTAACCTGGTTTCTCCATGTCTTATCCCGCTCGTCCCAATAAATGTCTCGCCCGTATGTTTTTGTTGTGGCATTTTTCCTTAAAAAGCGATACCGTGTTAAATTATTTTTGTCGTTACCAAAAAGAGAATCAGTTAATTCATGAATTGATGAATAAGCTTTGTCATCCCATTGCGGTGCCAAAGGATTGTATTCTTGCGGCTCATCTATTCCTTCATCCGGTTCATCGATGATTCCGTCACCGTCATTATCAATTTCATCTGACTGATATTCAGATTCAGTAAGATTATCATCAACATTTGCCTGACCGGGTTTTCCATCCTTACCATATCTGAATTTTATAATTTTCTTCGCGGATTTGAGAGATATGGGAAGACCACGCTTCTTGCCATCGGTGAGAAGTATCTCGAAAGTACCGATTCCATGGTTTTGCATATCGGTTGAAATCGCGGTAGCGGAATTAATGTTTATCTTACTGTTTTCATCTTCAATCAACACAGCATAGCGACCAATAATTTTGCCGCTGGAATTGCGGATATAAATCCATCGGCCGTCACTTAATTCGTCTTTTAAGCCATCGATATCAGTTGCATTCTGAGGATTGTTTTTTGAAGGAAGAAATGAAGTCCGCCAGATTTCAGTGCTGTCATCCCAGGCAGGCTGCTGAAGATAATCGTTTCGCAGTAAACTAATGGCATGTTCTAAACCTGCCTTAGCGCATAAATCCGCCTGAACTGATGCGACTGTTGTATTGGCTGACTGACGCTCAATTGACATTAACGCGGAAAAGGAAGCTGCTAAGATTGCAAGAACAACAAGTATAGCAAGAACAGCGACAAGAGCGATTCCGTTATTTTGAACGTTTATTTTTTTGGTATTTTTAACATTCATTATTAACTCCATTTAATAAAAAACATAATGTTCGTAACGTTACGAATTATAACATTAGTCACATGAAAAGTCAAGGTTCAGGTTAATCCCAATTCTGGCGACTAAATCAAAGGATTATAAATTATAATAATGCTTATCGCGTTTCCAATGTTTATTGTATTTTAGTTTCGGTTTGTGCAATCGGTTGCACTTTAATAATTGTATCACAAAATAATCTGCTTGTCAAGTGTTGTACACCCAATTACTTTAAAAAAGAAAAGCCGCGATTTACATCACGGCTTTTCTTGTATTATATTATTATAACACTCTATTTTCTCTTGATTAATAATAGCGCAAGTATGATTCCGCCTGTTAATATTCCGGGCTCCGGAATCAAAAACTTTGTGCTGTACATATAAACTAATTCAGGTGAATCTACAGCAGGTGTATAAGCAACCTTCATAATCCCATCGTCAGTAAAACCAAAACCTGAGATGGTTTCAATTGTAAAGCCGTTCGTGATAGTCTGCTCTTCTTTCCAGTTTCCTGAACGATTGCTCCACAAGTAGAAGTGAGAAAAATTATGACTGTTATGAGCAACCCATACATTACCATCAGGGTCGAATGCGATTGCGCTTCTGTTCCAGATATCAGCGATATCACCCAGGATATGGCTTTCCCATGAACCACTTGTATTTTCGAGTAAAACACATTTCGAATTAGCTGCGCCATCTGATAAATCTTCGCATGCTATGTACGCATTATTATCAGCATCGAGTGCAAAGCCAATTTGATCAGCAAAAACATTTGATGCAGCAAGCTGTTCCCAGTTAAACGTCCCTGAACCGGCAGAATCTTCTGTTCCAAACCATATTTGATCATCGCCGCTTCCGGGACCTGAAATGGCAATTCTGCGTTTGCCATCGGTATCTACAAGCAGACCGAATGTACGGCGTAAACCGTTTGGTGAAACGGGAAATGGAGGAACAGTTACGTCTGCAGTGGTAAAAGAATCACCTGCAGCGTTAATTTCAACTAATTTACCGTTTGCGTCAGTTTCATTTTCATACCACAGAACACCGGTCTTCTGGTCGGGACCGATAGTGATGACAGAACGATACTCTTCGAAGTCATTAGAAACCACTAACATAGGAGTTACCCACGCGCCATTTGTGCGTTGAGCGAAAGTAACACCGCCCTCATGATATTCTGCACTAAGAGTTGCCCGTGGTTCTCCGTCGGTTCCGAATGCCAAATCAGATATATAGCCTTGATTATCGCTTGATATAGCTACCGGAGGCTCTAGAATTCCAAGTGAAGACTCGCCGACATAAGTAGCGTTACTTGTTGAGGCTAATCTGTAAACTAAGCCTATATTGCCGTTGGGTGCAAGCGCCATTGACGTCATGTTTGGGAATCCTGATGAAGCATTGGTTGCAACTACAACGGTTTTCCATTTAAGATCTTCGTAAATTTTATATTGATAAACAGAAGAATCAGTTGTCATAGCCTCAGCATTTACAGCGGTCATGTAAAAATCTACGACAGAATCAATTACCTGACTTGCGATATTGCCATAATAGACAAATGATGATGCTGTGTTTGTCGTCATTTGAATTGGACCGATATATGAACCTGCATTAACTCTATAATAAAGAGCAGCATTAGTTATAACTGTATTTCTTGCCTTAATGTTAGCGTAAACAGTAACATCGCGGGTCTCAACAGGTGTAGGTGCGTCTGTCCAATCAACTGAAACAAATTCGGGAGCGCCGGTAACGACAATTTCCTTACCGAAAGCAAGGAATTGATTAGTAGCGAGAGCTACATCACTTATACGTACTTCATCAATAATGCCATCTACAAAGTCATTAGGAGCATTGTGCCACATTCCACGGCCGATTGTCCAAGTATTGTCAGTTGTCAACATTCCACTCCCGCCCGGAACGGGTGCAGTTGATTCCAGTTCATAATCGGCATCGCTCTCTTGTTTAATATAAAGGTAAGCTTGAGTTCCGTCACACACTGCTGCAATGTAATACCATTCGCCGATATTATAATCAAAGGAACTCATACATGACACCCAGTTAGATGGGGTACTCCAAAATCCAAGATGAATTTTGTGCTCGGAAGCATCCGCTCTGAACTTGATATGAAATGAGGGGTCCCACCAGCCAATAGTACTTAATCCCGGTTCACCATCTTTACCAACCGCTACCTGCCAGTTGATCTGGCGGACTTTTACCATACACTCAACTGTAAAGCCGGATGTAAAGGGATAACTATTTATCATGTAAGGTGCTCCGGTGCCAAAAGTTCCGAGATCATTGGCAGGAATAAAATCCATGGCAAGTGTATTTGTCGTTCCGGTTTGCGGAACAGTTGCGAAAGGAAGTGAATTAGTAGGTGTTGGCCTGGAAGAGTCCGACCATGACGACATATCATTAGTGAAACCGGACGAATCTTTGTACCAGTCATCCTGGTTTCCTATGTGTTTAACGCCGTTTTCACCTTCTTCAAAGCGCCAATAACCTATAGTTGTGGCATTTACGCTTAAAGATAAAAAAAATACTGATAGGATAGCGAGAGCGAGTTTTTTCATTTGTTTCTCCTTTGTTGTAAATTTTGTTGGTAATTATTACACAATACATATCGTTGCAATACGATTATTATACAATAAAAACAATGTAATGTCAAGAACATCGATTTATAATATACAAATCCTTAACCACAACTTGTCCCG
>JAOZNZ010000557.1 GCA_029933535.1 bacterium
TTTTTAAACAACATAATGCGAGCTGATGATGACGAAGTAAAATGGTTTTATGATCTACTCGGTTGGGCGATAGTTGATGCCCGTTCGAAAGCCGGCGATGAGAATTTTCTCGCATTTCTCTGTAATGTGCGAACATTATTCTGTAAAGTCTATGATTTTTTAAATCCTGAAGACGATTTAAAAAAGGTGAAAAAGCGGATAGACGAGGTTAAACGACAACTTGCTCAGGGGTACGATGTGTTTGGGAAGGATTTGAAGTCTGAGGCCCGAGATCCGAGGTCCGTAAATAGAAAGAGAAAGAACCCAGGCATTCGCCGGGCGCTGCGCGAAATAATAAATGGTGCGATGGAAAAAACACCTGAAATTATATTAGATGATTTATTAATGCTTGCCGATTGGAAATTAAAGCATAGAAATAATCAACAAGCAGAAACAAATTATTTCATGGCGTTTCAACTTACCACAGGAACATATGCAAATATTGAATACGATGGCACAATAACAAAAAATGCGGCAAGTATTGGGCTAATACAAACAGGTTTAAAAATAGAATCCAAATTTCCAATTTCTAATTTCAAGTTTCAATTCGATAATTCCTACCGCGCAGCGGAAACTACTTTACATTTTTATCAAAAAGCGACAAATGATGAACAAAGAGCAGAATATAATACTAAAGCAGCGATGACAATTTTACCGATAGCCAATCTTGCAACGCTGAAATTTTTACAAAAAGAAATTTTTAGAAATTTAAAATTGTATAATTTTGATAAATTATTAGAACTTTATAAGAATTATAATAACAGAACAACAGCAATGCGGGCTGACATAAGAGAAAAATGGTGTAAGATTAATGTAGCAGTAGGAAATACCGAAATAGCATTTCACATTTTACTTGATGGTATGCTTAATGATAATCAATATATGTTTCGTCTTTCCTTTTTAGATTTATGTAGTGAAAATTGTGGTTGGGCAAATGATAATGATTTGGAACAATATTATAATGCAGCACCATCAATCGCAATTTATCCGATTTTATATAATCCCGCAACAGGATTTATGAAAATAGGAAACATTTTAAATCATTTGCCGAAATTAAAAATAAAAGAAATTGAATTCAGAAAAGCAATAATTAATAAAGATGTACAAACAGTTCAAAATATTTTTACTAATAAATATTTTAACGCGGAACAGTCCGGCCATTTATTCTCTCTATCTAAAATGATGTTTGATATCGGTAATTCAAATGCAGCTTTCGATGTCGCGTTAGAAGCATATAACAAAAGAAATACTTTTACCCAACGAGTTGGCGGTGCTGGAATGATTTATCCGGTAATGGAAACAAAAATTATTGAGCAATCATTACAACTAACCGAAACAAACAGATTAGAAAAATATGCGGATTGGCTAAGGAAATGCGAAGATCATTGCAATTACCGCAAAGACAATGTCAGTTTAAAAGATCTCAAAGAATCGGTTTTCTATAAAATTCTGATTACAAAAGAAAATAAACACCAAAAAAGGAGAGTGAAATGAAAAACACAATTATTTCATTAATTTTTTTCGTATTATTTTTTGATTTAAATATTTTGGCACAATCAGAAACTAATCAGATAAATGTATTGGCAAGCAAACCGGAAGTAAGTGAAAAGACGAAGAACTTTAATAATCATTTAAATATAGCTTTAATGAGCTATCACGAAGTAAAAGAACTGGTACAATATGCAATTGATAATTATAATGATAAACAGCTTTGGCACTTAGCTTACGAAATTATGACATCACAATATTATGAATTTCACCCAATGTTAATAAAAGCCAGAATTAAGCATGCAAAAACACCAACTGATAAGGCAGGACTACAATGCAGTTATGTACAATCAGCTTTTTTGGTGAAATGGCGAAAAAGCAATTATAACAAAAATGATGATATGCAAATAAATCAAAAGTTAAGAGATGCGATATATGATGCTGTTAACAATTTCCCCTCTGATTGTC
The DNA here is from genome assembly GCA_029933535.1 of bacterium. Taxonomy (GTDB): domain Bacteria; phylum Auribacterota; class UBA3054; order UBA3054; family B51-G9; genus B51-G9. The sequence goes on from JAOZNZ010000557.1 coordinate 1,996, forward strand.
AGGACCAAAAAAACATTTTATTTTTAATAGCAGCCAATCAATGCGCGATGACAGTAGCATATGAACATGAAAATGATTTAGACAAAGCTTGGGGTTTTTATAAAAATGGAAGAACTAAAATAGGCGATCCGCCTTATGAGAATATTACTGAAAAAAATGTCGATCTAAATAACTACTTAGATTGGACTCTTCAAGGTTTAGCAGTTTCCTTAATAGAAAATAAAAATCTAATAAATAAAAAAACATCATTAAAAACAATCCAAGAACTAAAAAAAGCTGTAAAAAAACTGCCGGATTCTGATTTTGAAAAAGGACAAAAATTAGAATGCTTAAATATTCTTAAACAATACGAAAAAGAAATAGCAGAAGCTTCTGTGAAAAATAAAACAAAATAATAAAATGAAAAATCTTATCTTATTATTAATTCTTGTATTGTCAATTGTTAGCGTTAATGTGGTTTCGTCATCGGAAACCATACCGACAAATGTATTGACAAGCAAACAAAAAGTAAGTAAAAAAATTGATAAACAATCCTCAACCAATTCTTCTATTATAAAAATAATAGCTGACAAAGAAAAAGTTGATAAGAAAAAAGCAGTGTTTGATAAAAATCTAAACGTGGCTTTGTTGACTGATGAAGAGTTAAAGCAATTGATTAATGACGCACTGCTCAATTGTAATAACGCTGAACTTATGGAATTGGGTACAAAATTGGGAAAAGCACTGAAATTTGATTTGACACCTATTATTAGCAGTGCAATTCTTGCACGCACAAAATGTGATCTTAAAAAATCGCAGCAAAGGTGA